>JANNGQ010000939.1:0-2498 GCA_031403975.1 Planctomycetota bacterium | reverse complement strand
CGTGAGCGGCAGGGCGCTAGCCCCCGGTGTCTTGCTGTGCGTTCCGATGCTGACACCGGCGGCCAGCGCCCTGCCGCTCACTTGAGTCTCCGAACCGCGGGAAACGTAACTCGAGTCATAGAATCGGCGCACCCGGTCGGGCAGTGATTTCGGATCGGCAGCGAACCACAGCCGACTCGGAGCCAGCGGATTGCCC
This sequence comes from Planctomycetota bacterium, assembly GCA_031403975.1. Classification (GTDB taxonomy): domain Bacteria; phylum Planctomycetota; class Planctomycetia; order Planctomycetales; family Planctomycetaceae; genus SXXK01. The sequence goes on along the minus strand of JANNGQ010000939.1, from coordinate 2,302 downwards.
TGCACATCTTTGCGACCGGCGATCAGAACGACTCTCCGTCGGCTGTGCAGAATTGATGTCAGAGCATACGCATCTCTCGCGTAGCGGCGGCGGTTGTCTGTGAGTTCCAGGCGGGTTCGCAGACTGTTCGGCATAAATGCGTCCGAGTTGATGGACTCCGGTACTTTGCCCTCGTTGAATCCCGTCAGCACAAGCACAGGACTGTCGTCCAGCGACAGCTCGAGCCATCCGAGCAGTGCGATTGCATCTTCATTCGCTTCCGGATGAACGGTTCCATCCGCAATCTGTTTCAGCAGCAACTGCAGCGCCTGACTGGCGGAACAAAGCGGCATCACAGCCGCAGGAATCCGCCGCAGCTGGTCGCTCAGATCCTGCAATGTTGTCACACATTGCACGATGCCGCGATCCGCCGCTGAATCACTCAGGAGTTCACGGTCACAGTAAATCGTTGTGAGAACACGCAACGCTCCGGAGACCCACACCGACAGCGGGCAACGCTTCTCCAGCTGATTCGTCAATCTTTTTTCGGAAACGCCGGACATTTCGTCCAGGGTCCGTTGTTGCTGAAGTCCGGTCGCATCCGGCCTGTGAAGGTGCGATCCTGACGAGCCATGGGAGTTGCCTGGCCCGGACGGAGCAACGCTGCCAGTAGGCTCAGGGATGACACAGCGCAACAGTGACTCCACGGCCCGACACACTTCGGACACGACAGTGCGGCGCGGTTCAGGCCCCAGCATCGCTCCCGGAGCCGTCTGCAAGTGCTCGGCCGTGTACTGATCCAGATCATTCAGCCACGTTGTTCGAGCAGCGAACGCCTTTTCAGCACTCAGATTCTGCGTCAGATGTGCATCAATCCAGTCGTACATGTCCGGATGCCGCACCAGATCACTGAGCGTAGCAAAGTCTGCCGGAAGTTCGTCTCGCGCCGACGCCACATGCAGCGCCAGTGCTGACAGGAGTCGGAACGGGCGAGTCTCGCGGACTGCCATGCCGACGGGCCACTGTCCTTCCACTCCGGCGTCGGACAGAGCCTGCAGCAGCGTCGGGACGAGCGTCTCGTCGGCCACTCCGATCGCGACATCATCCGCACGGTAATGACCGCCGAAACTCGAGAGTTCCTGGATTGCGGCATGAGCCTGATCGAGTGGTGAATCGGCGATCCGGGTCATGTCGATACCGATATTCAGCAACCGCCTTTCCCATTGATCAGGTCTTACACAGCCATAATCATCAAACGCATCGGCTTCAGATTCGGGCGCATGAATCAGTGAAATGACTCGGTCAGAAACCTGATCGAGCATCTGCCGGATGATGCGGTTCATGTCGACTGTGCCGATGAGCACAATGTCGCTGTCAGAGCGGCATTCGTTCATCTCAACAGCAATCATTCGCGCTGCCTGACGGTCCCACAGTTTCAGCTCATCCATCTGCATGAGATATTCGGACTGAATCCTCCTCAGGGCCTTCCAGCGATCAGCTTCTTCGACATCGCCGGACTGGGCGAGTTTCTGATGGACTTCATCAAACTCCATTCCGTCCGCTGCCAATTCGTTGTGCTGCCTCCGAAGCGATTCACACAGCCCCATCCATGCGGAGACGGACTGTTCATCCGGCCGGTTCGGCAGTGCGGCCGTGATTTCGTGTATCGGCACTGCGTACAGAGCCTTATGCCAGACCAGCAGTTGGGTGAAATCATCGGCCAGCTTTAGCTTCTGCCGGTACAGCAGCTCCGGAAACTGATTGAACGTCACCATCCGCGGGGGAATCATGGCTGGCCATTTCAAGCCGCCTCGCTGCACCAGCAGTTCCAGCATCCGCCGCGATGCACGGCGACCGGGGAACACAAGGATGACCTTCGACAGATCCAGCGCATCACCAGCCGCATACCGCGAAATCAGCCAGTCCGTTGCCGCCGGAAGCGCAGGCTTGTTCCAGTCCAGAAACTGTCGAGTGATGGGCATGGCTTCTACTGTTGTCCAGCCGCTCCGTCGGCTGGGATTACCCCGCGAAGATCTCCGCCGACGGAGCGACGGGCAACGCTATGAAGGATGTCTTTCAGTGAATTTGCCGGCGCTGGAATTGTAGCCGGAGTCGTGAGACTTCGGGCCAACCCATCTCCACCAGAATTCTCACGAATTCCGCTACAAAAAATCCTTCGGCCGGGCGCGCGTCGCGTGACTTCGCCATGCCCGTTCGGGCACGATGCGTCGGTCAGGAATGGTCCGTCTGCGTGCGTTTTCGAGAACGCCAGGTCCAGAGGCCGACTCCCAGCAGAAACACGAGACCGCTGGAAGGTTCAGGC
>JANNGQ010000938.1:0-3854 GCA_031403975.1 Planctomycetota bacterium | reverse complement strand
CCGACGCTGTGCTTGGGCCAGGCTATCAGAACGTTTGGGCCGTTGGCCCGAAATCGCATTGCGAACAGCAATGCAGAATTCGCGGGAATCCAGATACCCCGACGCCACGTTGGATCCCGATGCGCTGGGACAGAAGTGCCTCAAAAAATCCACGCGCCCTTGAGTCCACGATGGGCCAGCTTTCTTACGGCCAGGCAGGTTGGAAGCCTGCCCCACAAGGAATCTTTGCTAATCCGAAAGCCCCATGCCCAGGCCGGTCCTCGGCCCTGTCAGAGCCGTCTGTCGGCGGTCGTTGCGGCAGCGAACGTCGCGTGTCTTTGGTGCACCTCAATCCATGATTCAATTTCCATTCGTTAACGAATGGACTTCGGTCGACACATTCGGTCAGGTCGGTATCTTAATCAGCGAGCAGTGGCGTTTGTTCATCGTGGAAACTGCCGCAACTGATTACTCAATCCCCACTGTGTCCATGATGGAAACATGCACTGATGATTCAGGAACTGCTGTCACTCATTGACAAAGCCGCAGCCGACGGCCGACTCACGGCCGACTCACCGGCAAATCTGAAGTCCTGGCTGACGAGAGACTGCCTGGCTCAGTACCATCCCAGGATCGGGCAACTGATCCGGGCCGAAGAATGGGCGAGTCTGGACGGCATGTTCTGGACGGCGATTCCGTTCGGGACCGGCGGGCGGCGAGGTCCGATGGGTGAAATGGGCCCGGCCACGATCAACGACCGCACGATTGCTGAATCGGCTCACGGCATGGCCGTCTATCTTCGGTCGGCCGGCTGTCCGTCCGACGGTGCTGCCGCGATTGCACATGACACTCGGAACAACTCGGCCCATTTTGCGAGGATTACTGCCTGCACGTTTGCGGCTCACGGACTGAAAGTGTTCCTGTTTGACGGCCATCGCGCGACGCCGGTGCTGTCGTTTGCGGTAAGACGACTGAGTTGCAGCATCGGGGTTGTGATTTCCGCGTCGCACAATCCGCCGGCCGACAACGGCTTCAAAGCCTACTGGAACAACGGCGGTCAGGTAATCGCTCCACATGACAAGGGCATCATCAGGGAAGTCGAACGGGCCGAGACCATCCCGACTGTCGATTTCGCGGCGGCCGTTGCCGACGGTCGGATTCAGATCATCGGATCGGACATCGATCGGGCGTACATCGACGCGGTTGTGAAGCTTTCTGAGTCGAAAAGCCGATCGCTCAGCGCAGTGTTTACGCCTCTGCACGGAGTCGGCGAGACGTCGGTTTATGCCGTCATGAAGGCTGCCGGGTTTCGCAGCGTCGACATCTTCGAACCTCACCGCGCAGCAGACGGTAACTTCTCAAACGTCCCGAAGCACCTGCCGAATCCGGAGAATCCGGAAGTCTTCAACCCGCTGATCGACTGGGTCATGAAAACCGGTCACGCCGCGGAACTGATTCTTGCATCCGATCCCGATGCGGATCGCCTTGGCGTCATGGTGCGAAACAGCAAAGGCGGTTTTACGCCACTCAGCGGCAATCAGATCGGCGCGCTGCTGACGGATTATCTGTTTCGCAAGCGAAAAACGTCCGGACGCTTTTCACCGCTCGACTATGTCGTCGAGACACTCGTCACGACGCCTCTGACAAAAGCTGTTGCTGAACATCACGGAGCACGCTGTTTCAGCGAGCTGCTTGTGGGTTTCAAATACATCGCCCAGACGATGGAAGAGAACGGTACGGACCATTTTGTTTTCGGAACGGAAGAGTCCATCGGGTTCCTCGCCGGAGATTACTGTCGCGACAAAGATGCGTCCATTGCGGCACTGTACGTTGCCGAACTCACAGGCGAACTCAAGGCGGAGGGGCGGACTCTGCTGGATCAGCTGGATCTTCTCTACCGTGACTGCGGGTATCATTGTGAGGGCCAGAAGTCGATCTACTGCGACGGTCCGACGGGGAAAACGAAGATCGATGGCCTGATGAAAACACTCCGGGATGCACCTCCCAGCCAGTTCGGATCCGTGAGATTTGCAGAAGCTGCTGACTACAGCACCGGTCGCCGCACGGCGATTCCGTCAGGGAAGCTGATGGAGACCATCGCTCATCCGCGAGGCGACCTGCTGATCTACAGATCCGATGAAGCATCGCCGGTACGTGTTCAGATCGCAGGACGTCCGTCAGGCACAGAACCGAAGATCAAGTTCTACTTCTTCTGCCAGGCAGATGTCACGAACGGCAATCTTGAGGCGGCACGTACAGCCGGCGACAGAGTCATGCAGGACGTTCAGCGGGCACTGAGTGCATGGGCACAGCAGCAGCTTGAGCAGCAGACCGTGTGACACAAAGTCGCGCTGTCCGACTAAGGACCGGCGCAGAAATAACTGTCGCCTTCCGGACGTGGAGCACGTTTTTAACGTGCTTGGCACGATGGAATCGTGCCCCACTTATTTCTGTCCCAGTCCTAAGGCCGCATCGCATCTGCGTTTTCGAGGCGGCTGGAGTAGCCATACAGATCAAACACCCATTTGAACCGGTCGTAGATTTTCTGCATTGACTCGCGGTCCATCCGGAACGAGTTTTTCTTGTAGGACGACAGGCTCGGAAGATCCTTCCGGATGGCGGGCTCGACGCCGGCCCAGCCGGGGAGATTCAGGGCCTTGTATGTCTGCGCCATTTCGCCGAGCGGATCAACTTCCAATTCCTCAAACCGGACTTCATGCAGGTTTCCAGGCGGGATCAGGGACTTCGTTTCCTCGTATGTCCGGATGCATTTGTCGTAGTATTTAACCATTTCATCTTCGGTACCGTCGAGGTTCGGCGGTCCCAGTGAATTCTCTGCAAACATTGTGTTGCGAAGGTGCAGTGTCGATTTGTAGACGGAGTACGGATCCCGGTAGATGTAGACAAACTTCGCATCCGGAAACATCTCGAGCAGAATCGGGATGCGATAGGTGTGACTCGGTGACTTCATGACAATTGACGCATTCTTGCGGATTGTCAGTTTTCGCATCAGTGTCAGCAGCGAGTGCTTCCAGACAGACTGTTCGTGCGGCGTCATTTCACGAGGATCAAAAAAACGCCCGTAGATGTCCGGCCGCATATGCAGCGCCAGCATCAGATACGGCGAGATCCCGCAGTCCAGAGCCAGTGCGATTTCATCCTCCTGAGGCATTTTCCAGCCCGTGGCCATATTGTCCATCGGGCGTTTTTTGGGGACAAAGATATGGGTCAGCCGGGAGACGACATTCTCGGTGAGCAGAAAATGTCCCGGATGCATGCATTCATAGAGATTCGGAAACGTGACCAACGGGTCGAGGGTCATCAGATTGTGCAGCAGCGTCGTCCCGCTGCGCCAATGGCCAAGGATGAAGATCGGGGGATGCTCAATCTGTGTCCGTTTGATCCTGCGACGGTAGATGAGAGTCTCTGCCAGATTCTCAGCCGAATTGATCACACTTAAAGCGGCAATGGACGCCCAGCGACCCGTATACGACCATGCAAACGGGGGACGATGACTCAGCATCCGCAGCAGACCGCTGACACTGAGTCCGTGCCACAACCGTTGCTCCATTTTGACGAACCATGCATTGTAATTGGACCACTGATAATTCGTAGTCTCGGTAAATGTCGGCAACGCAAGTGGGAACGGCGTGCGCGCGGCAAAGGGCTCCGGAGCGTTGGGATTCGCCGGCAGCCGCGGTTGATTCGCATACACAAGGCCTACCTGTTTGTGGCCGGTGTTGCCCATATACCCCGTCTCCAACAACAACGTAGGGCTCAATTGGTGTTGCAGGTTGAAATTATACGAGTACATGTACCCGTCGCGCCGCTTGAGATCGTTGTGCGAACCCACCGATCCGGCCGCCTGGGCCGGC
>JANNGQ010000937.1:0-6956 GCA_031403975.1 Planctomycetota bacterium | reverse complement strand
TGAACATGGTGATCGGGCCGGCTGGCTGGCTCCGATTCCACTGGAGCCGAAGCGTCAGGCGGTGCGTGCGAAGAAGACTGCTCGACGAGCATCGAACAAGGGCTGCCTGCCGATAGGGCTGGGCGATTATCTGCAGCTCCTGGACTGGACGGGTCGCCAGATCCGCAGCGACAAACGCGGAGCGATGCCGACGAATCTTGCGCCGATGTTTGATCGACTTGGGATCTCGGCGGAACTGTGGGTGGACTGCGTGTTGAATTTCCGCAAATGGTTCCGCTCCAGCGTGGGTCGACCGAAGTCCATGGAATCTGCCGCCACCACTCGCGGTCACAACCGTGCGATCAGCATCAGCTCCGCCCGGAAGGCATTCGCATAGACGAGCGATTGAGGCAGTTTCTCAAAGCTGCCTCCCTAAACGCAGCACAGGCCAACAGATGGATGACGCGGTCGCGAAGGTCGACGCCATAATGGGAAAGCAGGCTCCGAAGCCAGTCTCTGAACAAGCGTGAAAAGCTGGTGAGTACATTCTGTGAGTACACAGGCTGCATTCACGATGGCCGAAAAGTGGATTCCGATAGATAAAACACTGCGATTCAATGATGGTCGGACAGTTGAGTTGCTACCGCTGATAGATCGGCAACAGTTGATACGCGGGTGTCAGTGCGAGGATCGCCAGCGAAGTGCTGTAAGCGGTGCCGTAGCTGCGCTCGGATCCGCCAGCGATCGGCCAGTTGCCATCGGGAGCCTGTTCCAGCAGCAGGTTACGGGCAATCTGCGGGAATACCTGATTCCATGTTTCACCGCCTACCTGAGCCATTGCCTGACTACTGTAGTACGACGACAGATAGAAGTATCCGTCCTGCCACGGTCGAGGATAATCACGGGAGCGAAACCATGCGACGCCGGCTGGAATGCCTTCGTGATTCTGTCGACCTCCCAGAATCAGTGTGAGCATTGATGACGCGGTGTTGGCCAGTGAGATCTGAGGATTTCCGGTGGGATTGGATTCCAGTGGCTGGTACCGAAAGACACCCTTCTCATGCAGTCCCGGATCTTTTTCGTAGCAGCGTTCGACAAAGTCCAACCCTTCATCGAAATACTGCTTCGGAACATTGAACTCGGCGTTCCTGGCCGATCGCAGAAACATCAGTGCCCATCCTGTGACGGACATATCCGACGATGCGTTTGGACCTTCCGGATAGCCGTAACGAAAGCCTCCGACGTCGCTGGGTTTCTCCTTTTGCCGAGTCTGAACTTCGCGATGATAGATCAGTGCGTTGGTGATCGCAGCTTCGATCTTCATCGATCGTTCGCCGCTCGTCATTCCGTAGACTTCTCCCAGCATCAGTCCGGCGATCGAATGATTGTACGTCACCGTCTGCGCCGGACTCATATGAGACGCGGGCGGAGTGACCGGCAACAGTGAGAAGTAGCCGCGTCGCCGTTGAGTGGAAAGGACAAAATCAATCGCCCTGGAGATCTGTTTCCCGTATCGGCCTTCATCAGGCATGTGGCCGCGCGATAGAAATGCCATGACCGCCAGCGATGTGACCGCCGGCTGGGCCGCATCTTCGCTGGGAAACCGTCCATCGTCTTCCTGAGTTGTTGCCAGCCAGGCAAGTCCGCGGTCGACGGACGATTCAACGTTGGACCATTCACTCGGCGGCAGCGAGGCATACAGGTTTGAGGATTCCGAGATGATCGAAGGGCCCGGTTCCTGAGCCGAAAGTAGCCTCCCATTGACAACAATAATCGCAAGACAAACAAGTATTCCGCCAATCGAAGCAGACAAATTGAATTCAAATCGCAGAGGTTTGACCACGGAAGACACGGAATTGCACGGAAGCAATCGCAGTCTCAGCCGCCCACCTTCCCTCGATCTGGTCATTTGAAAGCTGCCGGGTTCAGACATTCGAATCAACTCTGTGTTTACTTAAGTGTTTTCGGTGTATTCCGTGGTTGAAAACTGCGTTTCCTGATTGCCCAACAATCCGGGATCGGCGTGCTGGAATTCGCAAAGTTGCCTTGTCCAATCAAGCATATAACTTCTATTCACTCGCGCCGGCACCCGTGAGTTCACGGATTCGGTCCTGGTACTGTTCGATCGCCTTGCGATAGTCTTCCGGTGGAGTTCGCCCGCCGACCTGCCCGAGCCCATCGTCCAGAGTCGACATGAGTTTATTCCACTGGTCATCCGGCAAAGATTCGCCCTTTGCGAGCGCTTCCAGCGCAGCTTTGGCCTGATCGGCTTCGACCATCCGCTGCCACAGTTTTTCCGGAACCTGCCCGTCCTTCATTTCCTCCAGAGCCTTGCTCATCCGCTGAGACATTTCTTTCATCGATCGACGCTGTGCTTCTGACTGCGACGGATCGCCGGCACGCGCATCAAGTTCCTTCATTGTCCGCTGCATTTGAGACTTCAGCATCTCCTGCATGTCTTTGGATTGCGCCAGCTGCTTCTCATCTTCTTCGGTCATTTCGCGGGCCTCCGGGGGCTCCTGCTTCTTGTCATTCTCACCGGCGGCATTCAACCGCTGTTTCATCTGCTGTTGAACGCGAGCCATCGCCGCATTGCCGGAAGTGCCAAGCATGTTGTCGCCGTTCTGAGTCCATTGCATCGATTCCTGAATGACCCGGATATTGCGAGGTCGGTTGGGAATCCCCAGCTGCGCTTCGATGTCCGGCTCGCGCTCAAGGTTCGCGAGGAATTCGTCCAGGGTGGGATCATCCAGGTCGGCAATACTGGGATCCTGAACTTCCTGCCTGTCGAGCACTTCAATCGTCTTTCGACGAAGCTGATCGAGGATCTTCCCGGCTTCTTCAAACCCAATCATCGCCAGTTCCTGCTGCGCCGCGCCGGGCTCAATTCTGTCGCGGGACAGCGCGAACGCTGCTGACGACTGGTTGAACGTGATGGATTCCATGGTGCGCAGAAGCTCCTGAGTCAGGTTGACGAGTTCCTGAGGCATCGGTTCGTCATCAAACTGCCCAGCCAGATCCGCTTCGATGTTGAGCATCTCCATTCGCAGAATTTCCGTTGCGATTGTGATCTGCTGTTGATCCACATGAGCAAGTCCGGAATACCGCTTTCGTTCGATGGAGGTGGCTGTTTCGGCCCAGGTGTCAGCCTGATCGGCAAGTACTCTGCTTTCTGCAAGCCGAAGCTGAACAAAGTCGGCGACGCCGTCCAGGTCCTCACCTTCAAAGTTCAGTTGATCCAGGGCAGCCGCGAGCTCGCCGATTCGAAACACAAGATCGCCAGCACTCTCGCTGAGGTCGCTGGATTCGGTTGCTTTACCGCCTGCCTTGCGGATTTCCCTTACCCCGAAATCGCAGCGCCGCACATCAAGAGCGATCTGCTGCGCCAGCTGAATCGCCAGGGCCGGCGTGCCTTGCGACGGATTCAGTACGAGTGGCATTTGTTTTTCGATGCGGTCAGCAAACTGCTGTGATTCCTTGGCAAGTTCCTTCGGCAGGTCAAGTCGCAGGTCGGATACCTGCAGCCAGTAGTTATCCCGCTGATTCTCCGAGACGTTGATCCAGCCGCTGACTTCCTGAGCGATCTGATCCTGCTGTCCGGCGAGTTCGGCCAGTTGACTTCGCAGCGACGCACGACGACGCTTGATCAGGTCCAGGTATCGAGCTCGCAATCGCGGGTCATCGCCGAGGATTTTTGCGAGTTCCGACATCATGTCGCGACGCATTCGAGTCACTTCCGCCAGCCGATCCAGATACGCCTGATCGACTTCCAAAACAGCCATCTCTCGCTGCAGCTTCAGCGGATCGAAGTTCTGCTGTGCTTCACGCAGCAGCTGCTGAGTGCCTTCCACGTAGACAGTGTACATTTTGACGGCCTCGTCCAGCTTCTTCGCCAGTTCCTGTTCCTGAGCGACGCTGTCGTATTTTCGCAGCAATGCCTGCAGCAGTTCACGGGCGCTCACGACGTGATGCAATGCTTCTTCTGAATGAACGTCGGCTCCCGAGTCAGGTTTGCGAATGGCGACGAAGACAGCATCACGTGCCGGTGTGACGTGTGAACTGCCAATGTCAACCATTTGCAGTCCGACGAATTCAAAGGCCGAGTCCCGGGTCTCCGTGTTCAACTCGGTAATGAACGATTCGACATCACCGAGCCGGATGTCGAGCTCCTTGAATCCGTCACCTCGGTGTGCCTCCTCCCCCACATGCCGATAGAGCGCGTTCAGCTTTGTTTCGATCACTTCCAGCAACTTATCAATCTGCACAACCCGTTCCCGCATTGGGTTGACGTCGGTCTTCTGATCCTTGCTCCGCTCCGCCTCAGCATCAAGTCGTTCGCTGATCCTGAGTTTTCGACGATCGGTCTCCTGCTGCTGGCCCGCTTCAGATTGCTGTCCGTTCATCGCAACCTTCGACGGCGGATTCTGAGACTGCTGTGGACTAGAGATTTCAGATTTGAGATTGGAGATCTGAGATTTCGTTGCGCCTGGGTTCGAATCGGTCGGATTTGAGTTTTGAGACTTGAGATCCGGAATACTGGAATTCGCCACGCTGCTGTTTGAAGCCGGAGATTTGGGATTTGAAGTATCTGAATTCTCCGCGCTGCTGCTTGGAATTTGAGATTTGAGATTTGAGATTTCTGAATCGCTCGGATCCGCGACTGTCAGAGCGGTCTCTTCCTCAGTCCGGTTGACAGGCTGCTTCTCAACACTCGCGGCAGTGCTTGTGGGCAGATCGGACGTCGCCTCGGCTGGGTCCTGAGAGGCGTTGACTCCGTTCTCAGATGCGCGTGAGCCTTTGTCAGCGATCAGGTTGTCCGGGGTCTCGGCGTCCGGGTTTGAATTCTCCGGAACTTCGGAGTCCGGAATTGTTTCGGATACTGCGTCCTTTGTTGAGGCACCAGTCGGCGACTCAAGGGGTCGCGGTGTGCCGTCCGCATTCGCGGGCAAAGGCCTTTCCGGCTCACCGGTGTTCGACTTCTGGTCACTCATCGCGAGCTTGTTCGCATTGCCGGCGTCCGACGATTCCTTTTCGCTCCCCTCCGGTTCGTCATTCATTGAACCCGATTCAGAAGACGTCTGCTCCTCATTTTTCGTTTGAGGCTCAGAGTCCGTGGAAGCTTCAGTCGATGCTGTCAGTCGATTCTGTCCGCTCTCGGGGTCCATTTCCAGGAGACGGTTGTCGGTCACCCGAATGGCATAGCTGATACTGCTCCCTTCTTCCAGGCCGAATTCCTTCAGATTCAGCTCTGTCTTTCCCATGACGTGTTTCTGCTGCTGCTGATCACCGAGAGGAATCTCTTTGACGGCCAGAATCTTCGGCTCTTCACCGTCTTTGGTCTCGGCGTCATAAATCACCAGTTCGGCTGTCGCAATGCCATGGTCGTCGTGAGCTTCAAACTTGATCTCGATGGACTCGTCCGGATTGACGGCTGTGTCTTCATTCGGACTCACAATCCGCGCGACGGGAGCCTTGTCGGCGATGACTTCAATTCTGCAGACACGCGGATGTTCATTAGTCAGACCATGAGGACTCAGCAGCATCGGCGAGAGCGTGAAATCCTCAACCAGCTGGGTTTCGAAGTGATACCAACCGTCGTCCGCTCTTGTGAGTGTGAGCATAGTCTGAACCGATTTTGCCTCGCTCGCCTCGGTGTCTGAAATCGGCGCAACAACCGTCGGATTATTGTTCGCAGCGACAGTGGACGTTGGCGGAGGCAGTGGCACATCGGCGTCGGAGTCATCGGGAAGTGTCAGGACGAGCGTAAGAGACTTCAACTCCTGCCGGGGCTTCATGGCCAGTTCAAACTGACTTCCCTGAATGGCTCGCAGTCGGCCGGGGATCAGCGTCTTCTCCGTCACTGGTTCATCGACATAATCCGGCGGCGTGACCATCAAACGAATCTCAGACAGGGCAGGAAAGTCAATCGCTGTCACAGAATGCCATTCGGTTCGACCGTCGCCCGCCTGCACTTGGTACTGAAACGACTCATCGACATCGATTGCGACACTTAACATCCCCGGTGTGTCGGCCACGGGTTTGAGTTCCAGCAATTCGGAAGGCATCGAGTCCGTTTCGAAATTCATCAACATCCGGGCAGAGTCACGCTGCAGACCGTTCATGCGTGTCACGATCTCAATGCTCTGACCGCGAGGTACAATGACATCGCCTGTGACAGACTGCAGCTGCGTCGCAGAGATGTTCCATGTCGGCGACCAGAATCGCTGCATCAGAACCGACGTTTGCGGAAGATTGATCAGCATGAATCCAAAGAGCGCTGCTGACACGAATGCGAGCGCTGATCCTGAGCGCCGCAGCGAACGACTGCGAATGACCTGTCTCGGTCTTACGAGCATACTCATGGCCACGGCTTCGCTGGTCACCTGCGCAAGCATTGCGCGAGCGGACTCGCTGACCGGCTGACGTCCGGACTCTGCAAAACTGGCGACTGTCTGCCACCGTTCTTCCATCAATGGAATCTGTTCATCCACGCTGCCCGCCGCGCGAGTCCAGCCAAATGCTTTTACCACCGGACGAACACCGGTGAACAGCAGAGCGATGACGCAAAGCGACAATGAACCCATTGTCAGCAGGATGCGAACTCGTGTGTCAAAGAGAGTGAAACACCAGTCGACCAGCATCGATACGATCATCGCAGTGAGCAGCACCGACACCGCGATCACCAACGCCCTCACCGCTGAAATCGCTGCTTGCCGCCAGCGAACGCTGCACAGTTTGTCTCGCATGACGGAAGGGAACACTGCGTTCTGAATGACTTGTGACATCTCTGTTATTCCTCGTTCCCGTTGCCCGGACCCACAGCTTTCCCCGTAGGGTAGGCTTCAGCCTGCCAGATTCATCTGGAAAAGCCGAATCCACGTGGGGCAGGGTTTCCAGGCGGCCAGAATACACAGAAAAAAAAAAGAGCGTTGTTAGACCCGCGGGACTTCCTGCCCCACGGCAGATCGGGCGAGCAC
>JANNGQ010000936.1:0-9595 GCA_031403975.1 Planctomycetota bacterium | reverse complement strand
GATCGAATCCGCTGACGTGAGACAGTTGCGTGAGATCGCTGAGCCCGACCGGCCCGGGAACCAGATAAATGTCCCGTTCGCCGACACGCAGCAGCGTCTTGAGGAACTCCAGCATCGGCCGAGTCGCCTGGTCCGACAGTTCCAGCCGTGTGCAGAAGCTGTCCTTGCGGTCGTCAAGCAAGTCTTCCATTTCCGCCAGCAGGTCGGCACCGTCGTCGTCGCTGACGGTCAGGTCCGCATTACGAGTCACGCGAAACGGCACTGTGGCCATGACGTCTTCACCGGGAAAGAACCGCCCGGCCATCAGGGCGATTACGTCTTCCGTCAGAATAAATTCGTACCCGCCGGCGCTGGGCAGTGTGATGTAACGCAGATCGAATCGTCCGAACGGAACAACGGCGAACCGATACGGCTCGGTTTCTGATTTGCCTTTCACCTGAATGACGACGTTGACGGTCCGTCCGAAAAGCAGAGGGAATCGTGTGGGATCATGAACGGCGATCGGAGTCAGTACCGCCTGCAGCTGCTCCTGGAATACGGTGTCGACGAATTCGCCGGCCATTCAATTCACGGGGGCGGCGGCGGCGGATTCCGACTTCGGACAGGTGTGGCTCCATTTGCTGCAGGTAGATCCGGTGCTGGTCGGCTACCATTTTCTGAGCCCGAATGCTGATCGCGTTGAGCTGTTCAAGCGGCGACATGCCGCACGGGTCAGCCTCGGCTTCTCCCGCACGAATTGAAGTCAGCAGACTGCCCACGCGGACCATGAAGAATTCGTCAAGGTTGGCCGCTGTAATGGAAAGAAACCGCAGCTGTTCGAGCAGCGGCACCGACGGATCGCAGGCTTCATCAAGCACGCGCTGGTTGAATTCCAGCCAACTCAGTTCTCGGCTGAAGAAACGTGATTCCTGGTCTGACATCTATGATCTCCGCATTCCGCTCACCGCGGGGCCTCGCGCAGCAATACGCTCAGGCCGAACGTGTCCTCCAGCAGCGATGCTTTCTGCCGCAACTCCATACGTTCCAGAGAAAGGTCTCCAGCCGTGTTCGTGACGGTCACAATCAGGCGGTTCTTTTCGATCAGGCAGTCGATGTCACGAACCCGCTGACTGCCGCTGTGATCCAGTGCCACCGCCACCCGCAGAATCCCGGCCAGTCGCGAGACGATCACCCGACAGTCGCGATCCAGCTGAGCGAACACGTCGTGAGTCGGCTTCGGCGATGCCCGACGATGATACCGGGCGATGAGCGCCACCAGTTTGTGATCCTGGGAGTTCAGCCCGAACAGCTCACTATGCATGATCAGATAGTAGGAATGTTTGTGATAGCCGGACAGCCCGACAAACAGACCCGTCTCATGCAGCAGCGCAGCGGCGTACAGCAGTGTCTCACAACGGGCATCCATCCGGTGTTCCGACTGCAGAGACCGGAATAACTGCCGAGCCAGGCCCGCAACATGCCGCGCATGCGGCAGGTCGACCTGATACTTACGAGCCAGTTCAACGGCGGAGTTCACAATCTGATCGCAGAAGTCAGCCGACCAGTCGTTGGTCCTGAGCATCCCCTGCAGGAGTGCGTCGCGGAGATTGAAACCGGTAATCAGCAGTTGCGGAGCGTTCAGCAGCTGAGCCAGCCGCAGATTGGCCAGCAGCGCCGGTACGAGCGTCTCCGCCTGCGAAAGTTCGATGTGATACTTCTGCATGATGCGGTCGACCGTCAGGGACTGCAGTCTGCCTGTCAACTTGTCGATATCCTGGATCGAAATCCGGGTCAGACCGACTTTTTCGAGATCGATTCCCAGCAGTTTGGCCGCGAACCGCATGTCTCCGCCCAGCGCGACGAATTCGACGGGCCGTCCCCGGGGAACCAGATCAATCAGCGGTTCCAGAGTTCGGTCGATCTGTGCGATCATCACACTTCCGGCCCGTGTCCGGGAAGCCTGGGACTGCAGGACCATCTGCTGCAACCGCAAAGATCCCAGGCGATACGGCTGCGAATGCATGATATCGCGGCCTTTCAGCACCAGAACTTCTGTGTTGCCGCCGCCGACTTCTGCGACCACCGTCATCGCATCACTGAGTGCCGAATCCGTCTGCAGCAGCGGGCGAACGCCGAGGTAAGTCACGCGCGCAATTTCCGCATCATCGATCAGTTCTACTGCGAAGTTCGTCGCAATATAGATCCGGTCGAGAACTTCCATCCGATTCGTCGCTTCACGCACGGCACTCGTCGCGACAATCCGGATATGTTTCGGGTCACTGCATTGGTACTCCTTCAGCTTGCGACGATAGCTCTTCAAAACCTTCAGGCATTCGTTCAGCGTCTTGCGCTGGATTTCACCCGTCGTAAATGTGTCTTTACCCAGACTGACGCCGCGGACAAGCTGTTCGATCACGCGCACGGTCGTACCGCCGTCGCATTCGCCGATCGCCATGCGGATTGCCGAGGTGCCCAGTTCTATCACGGCCAGAGGAAACGCGTTGCCACTGCGCACGGCTTCCGTCGCCGGCTCTGTCCGCAGAGTCTGTTCGGTTCGAGTTAATTCACTGCCTGAGGTCATTTCCCGCTTCCTGCCGGACCCACGCGGCAGCACCGACGGCCCCGGCCAGGTCACCCAGCTCACTCACTTTGAGCTTGGCACAATCGGCCAGTGACGGCAAGACATTTCGGCGCACACCTTCGCGCACACTTTCGAGGTAGAGCTTTGGCATGGCTTCCACGAGTCCCCCGCCGAGCACAACGACATCCGGAGCGAGAATATTGATCAGACTTCCAATGCCTCGACCGACCTGCTCGGCCGCACGGCGGACGATCTGCTCAATCACGTTGTCGCCCATTTCGATGGATTTGGCGAGCGTGGAACTGCGGATCCTGCCAAGGTCTGTTCCGGCCAGTTCCTTAAGACAGGGAGCCTGCCCGCGGAATACGGCTTTCGCAGCTTCCGCGGCAATCGCCAGGCGGCTGGCGAGTCCTTCCAGCGTTCCGACTGGCCCGACACCAGCGGTCGCACCTTCCGTCGCCATCTGTAAGAAGCCGACTTCCATGCACGATGACCGCGTTCCCCTGAAAATCCGGCCTTCATAAACACAGCCGCCGCCGATACCAGTACCGGGAAACACACCGAGTACGCAGCGCTGTCCCTGACCGGCACCGCTTGTGTATTCCCCGAACACTCCGGCGTCGACATCGTTACAGATGACCGCAGGGCACTTGAATTTCGTTGCCAGAAACTCCTGCAGCGCCAGGTTTTTCCAGCCCAGATTCGGAGCTTCCAGAATCACGCCCTTCTGCAGATCCAACGGACCTGGAACGCCTGCTCCGATGCCCGCAATTTCTTCGGGAAGCACTTTTGCTTCCGCCAGCGCCATCGTGATGGTTTCGGCCAGACGTTCGAGACCTACGGATTCCCCGTCATTGGCCCGCGTCTTTCGCCGCTTTTTCCCAAGCACGCGCAACTTGTCGTCAAACACAACCGCCAGCATCTTCGTGCCGCCGAGATCGAATCCGATCCAGATTCTGCGCTTTGCGGTTTCGTCACTCATCGGATTTTCCGCCATGGCATTCCTGCCGCGTGAGACAATTCGCGTGAAGCATAGCAGACACTCCGCGAATGTCCTTCATTTGACCTCGACGCGGAGCGCGGCGCGTGTCAACCCGTCGGGAATCCTCGAATCACGCCGCTGTACACTCAATCAGGCTCAAACTGTCTCCTCGCTTCAGACCCCAGCAACTCACGCGGCTGTTGAGATTTGTCGAGCAGAAACGAACCGATCGCCAGCGTGTCCATGCCGGTATTGAGAAATCCATTCAGCGCATTCTCCGGAGTACACACGACCGGTTCACCCCGCACATTGAAGCTGGTGTTGATCAGCACCGGACAGTCGGTGCGCTTATCAAATGCTGTCAGCAGCTGGTGCAGCAGCGGAAACCGGACTGCGTCGACCGTCTGCACGCGCGCCGACAGATCCACATGCGTTACCGCCGGAATGCTCGAACGGGCCGCCTTCAGCCGATCGATACCTTTCAGAAGCTGAGTCGCCGAATCATCGGGCAACTGACAGCGTTCTGCGACATTTGTCACCAGCAGCATGTACGGGCTTTCGACATGCGGAGGCAGATCGAAATACTCGTGCGCATGTTCCTGCAATACAATCGGAGCGAACGGGCGAAAGGACTCACGGAACTTAATCTTCAGGTTCATTCGGGACTGCATCTCCGGACTGCGGGCATCACCCAGAATACTGCGCGATCCCAGCGCCCGAGGCCCGAATTCCATCCGCCCCTGAAACCAGCCGACAACATGCTGCTGCGCGAGCCGGTCGGCAACTGCATCACACAGATCGCCGCTGGACGTGACTGGCTGATACTCCACGCCACGGGCTTCAAGCACCTGCCGGATTTCGTCGTCGGAGAACTGCGGCCCGAGCAATGACCCCTGTTGCGAATCACGCCCCGTGACTGTGCGGGGCTGATCCAGCAGCTGATGCCAGATGAACAGCGCGTTGCCAAGTGATCCGCCGGCGTCTCCTGCTGCCGGTTGAATCCAGAGGTTCTCAAACGGTCCGTCCCGCAGTATCCGGCCGTTGCCGACACAGTTCAGCGCAACGCCCCCGGCCAGCACAAGATTCTTCAGCCCGGTCCGGTCCTGAGCCCTGACAGCCAGTCCCAGCATGGCTTCTTCGGTCACGCTTTGCAGCGACGCCGCAAGGTCCATGTCGCGCTGCGTCAGCGGAGATTCCGGTTGCCGCGGCGGCCCACCGAAAAGCGCGTGAAACTTCCGAGACGTCATCGTCAGCCCGGCGCAGTAATTGAAGTAGCTCATGTCCATGCGGAACGAGCCGTCGTCATGCAGCTCAATCAGGTGTTTGAGAATCCGGTCGCGGTAAACGGGCTCGCCATACGGAGCCAGGCCCATCACTTTGTACTCGCCGCTATTGACGCGGAATCCGAGATAAAACGTAAAGGCCGAATACAGCAGCCCCAGTGAATGCGGAAATCGAATCTCCTCCAGAAGCGAGATTCGGTTGCCACGCCCGACACCGACGCTGGTCGTGGTCCATTCGCCGACGCCGTCCATCGTGAGGATCGACGCCTCTTCGAACGGTGAAGGGAAAAAGGCACTCGCGGCATGTGATTCATGATGTTCGGAAAACACGAATCGCCGGGAATAGCCGTCGCCGAGACGGCTTCGCAGCATCTTCGGCATCTGCAGCTTCTGTTTCAGCCACAGCGGAAGCGCCTGACGAAAAGCCCGGAAACCGCCTGGTGCAAATGCCAGCCAGGACTCCAGCAGCCGGTCAAAGTGCAGCAGCGGCTTTTCGTAGAAACCGACATAGTCCAGGTCCGCGACTGTCAACCCGGCCTGCTTCAGGCAGAAATCAACCGCGTGCTTCGGAAAGGACGCATCATTCTTTTTCCGGGAGAACCGCTCTTCCTGCGCTGCGGCGACAATCGTGCCGTCCACTACCAATGCGGCCGCGGAGTCGTGATAGAACGCGGAGAGGCCGAGAATTGCCGTCAGGAGTCTGCCCCTCCCGGAGGATTCCTGAGAGTCACCACCAGCTTCTTCCAGATCGTCTGTCTCGCTCCGATCAGCATTCCCACCGCCATGCCGACCACATGGGCCGTGTTGGCAATCGAACCAAACGCACCGCCGATGCAGAGCAGCATCCAGAGCACGTAGTAGACGACCTGATTCGGCATGAGACCCAGTCCGAGGTGCGGCTGGAACTTGCCCTTCATCCAGAGATAACCAATGAGCCCGAACACCACTCCTGACATGCCGCCGAAGCCCGGTCCGGACATCAGGAGCTGCGCGATATTCGAAGTTGCCGCACAGATCAGGACCAGCTGCAGAAATCGGCGCGTGCCGCGGGCAAATTCGATGGCCGTTCCAAGGTTCCTCAGCATCAGCATGTTGAACAGGATGTGCAGGACTCCGAAGTGCAGGAACATCGGCGTGAAGATCCGCCAGACCTGACCACTCATCAACGTGGCCATCAGATCCGGTTCACCGAAGACAGCCTTCTCTCGCCCGTTGAAGTTCTTGAATCCGGACGGAGCCTGTATGAACAGCGAATTGCGGAACTCTGACATCTCATCGTTGCACGTCATCCAGCCGAACAGACCGCCGGAATTCATGGCACGTCCGTCTGTGCAGACGATTGCCGTGAACACGCAGATCCCGATCAGAATCATCGTGGCCGGATAGCAGCGATACCAGACACCGTTCCAGCGGTCGCGGATGTTGACCTGCAGCCTCTGGCGGGCCTTTGCTGCGCGCTTCGCGGCCGCTTCTTTCTGCCTCGCCGTTTCTTCAGCATTCGAAAACTCCCGAGCATCCGGGTTCGCCTGAAACTCGACCAGCAGACGACGAGCCGGCTCACGGTCATCATCGTTCTGAATCCACACGACAAAGGCACCGCCTTCCTCTTCGACTGTGGCCGGCATCGACCTCGCCTGCAGCACGTCGACCATTCGCCAGGCCAGGGATCCGTCAGAAAAAGTATGCAGTTCTCGCATGGAACGGAATTGGACAATGCAGGCGTCGGCCGGTCAACCTGCCGGATAAACATCTCCGCCGGTGAGCGGTCAATGGCACTCGCTTTGGCGGATTTGCCACAGTGTAGAACAGTTGTCTCAACTGTTCCGCCTGCGACCGGATGAACAATTGGGGACAATTGTTCCACAAAGTGAGTGCCATTGGGCGGTGGCTGTCGAACCACAAGGGATTCGACAGATCGCGAGGGTTGCCACGGAGCGTGGACATTCTCACCTCGCGGGCTGCACGAACTAGCGCACGGCCAGGATTGACACAAAGTTGAAGCACTGAAACCACGGGGCAACCAACGTAAATCCGGCAGCCTGAAGCCGGGATGTGTGGACGGTCAGTGATTCCGGAATCAGTCTGTTCTCAATGGCTGTTCGCTTTTGGGCGACCTCAAGATCCGTGTAACCATGGGCTCGCTTGAAGTCATGATGCAGCTCCGTCAGCAGACTCTGCTGAGCCGGATCTTCAAAGCAGACTTTCTCGGACAGCAGCAGCGCGCCGCCGGGGCGGAGTCCGTGGATCACCCGCTGAATGACATCTGCCCGTTCTTCGGGGGGAAGGAACTGCAGGGTCAGGTTGAGCACTACAAACGACGCATTGGTGATCTCGACATTCCGCAGATCGATTTCGTGCAGTTCGACGGGACATCCGATTCCGGCATCGTCGGCGAGAAGTGTCCTCAGCCGGTCCAGCATCGCCTGCGAGTTATCCAGGGCATGAATGACGCAGTCAGGCGGAGCTTGCTTCCGGATCAGACGAGTCGCTGCGCCCAGAGAACATCCCAGATCCCAGACCGTCGTTCCCGGCTGCACAAACCTCGATGCCAGTTGTTCGATCATCGACAGGATGGAAGCGTATCCCGGCACCGATCGCGCGATCATGTCCGGGAAGACCCGCACGACCTGCTCATCGAATGCGAAGTCGCCGACGCAGCTCATGGGAAGTGAATAGATGTCATCTTTGGCATTGGTCATATCGGCCCTGTTGGCACAGGAAGCACAAACAGGTCCTATGTGACTTATAGGACCTGTCAAAAAAGTCATTGCTATTCAATCAGCGGCCGCTGCCGCGATCGTTTCTGCCGAAACTCGTCAAATTCCGAGGGCAGCAGATCCAGCAGTTCCTCAGTCGTGAGCGAGTGCAGATCCCAGGTCAGATCCAGCTGGCTGAGAACATCGGCAAAGCGACGGGGACTTCCCGGGTCTTTGCCGCCCAGCCCTTGTCGGTTCCGGCCTTTCGCCGAGTCATAGTACAGCCGTGTCGCCGCTCCGACGACAGCCCGGCAAGTGACCAACGACGGCCGTGACGCAATCATCGTGATCAAAGGTCCCAGATGTTCCGGCGGCCCGCACAGCAGTGACATCGCACGCTGCGGATCATCTCGGTGAGCTCGATAAATCTGAAATGGCCCGGCGAGGATATGTCGACAGGACTTGCGGGGATCATCCGGCTCAGCGATCCAGCGACTGCGTTCGCCCGGCTGCCAGTGTCCCTGAACGGTCGGACAGAGAGTTTCGAACCAGCACAAAGCCAACCAGCTCCAGAACCCTGCGTCCGTTCGCAGTGAAGCAGAATCGGACTTCAGAATCCGGCCAAGATGTTCGGCGATTTCCAGGCGGGAACGGAATTCGCGCGGCTCAGCGTCCACTTCGGTGTCGACAGCACTGGACGTGGTCGTTCCGGTCAGCAGCTCAAGCGGAGCATCAAGCGATCGATCGACTCTCAGGGTGCTGAGAAACACATCAAACTGGTCCATGCCCTCAAGCGTCAGTCGTCGAGCCAGCATTGATGCGGTTGCTCCAGTGTTTGATTAAGAGCAGACCCACACGAACCCGACGCATCAGCGAGGCGGCCTCGCTGACGCGTGGGGTTGGTTAAGTTCTTGTTGCAGCTCGGTTTAAAGCCAGACGTACTTCTGCACAAATTCCACAACGTCGCCGAACAGCCAGTATGCCAGGGTGGTCTTGCTGCAATAGAGTGTGACGGTCACTTCGGTCCCGATGCGTTTTTCCGGCAGAGTCTGATCATCATCAGCAACCGCCGTGAGTTCAAATGTCGTTCCCAGTTCAGCATCCGTCGTTGAGCGAGTGGCAACCTTCGTCAGATGACAGTCAAATTTGTCTGCAGGCTGTGAGGCGAGAATAAACCGTCCGACGAGCTGATCATTATTCCCTTTCTGCATTTGCTCCCGCCGGGCTCTGAGAAGGTGCCCCATGCGTTTTTCTTCGACCAGCAATTCCATGTGCCACGGACCCTTGTCGTTCATGATGTCGAACAGATGATCTCCCTGACGCACGGGGCGGTCTTCCAGCATCTGACGGAGCTGAAAATCGGGAATTCGCCCGTCCGCATTGGCTCTGATGGTCAGTTTCTCGGCTTTGCGTTTCCGCAGCTGTTCGAGCTGCACTTCAGCAATACGTTTATCCCCGTTGATCCGTTGCCGCTCTACCTTCAGCCGCTCAACCGTACCTGCGTTGCTGCGACCTTCCTCGCCTTCAGTGCTGCTGCGTTCCAGATTCGCCGCGTCGATTTCCTCATCCTTCGCCACCAGCATGCTCTCCTGTTTCCGGACGGCCGATTCGGCTGCCCGGATCTCACCTTCCATTTCGTTGTTCTCCAGCACAATCAGGACGTCGCCCTTCTTCACTTCCTGATCGCCGTTGACCTTGAGACCCTCTCGCGTGATCAGTCCGTCCCAGGTCGCAAAGACTGCGAACTGTTCGACCGGCATCAGCTTGCCTTCGGCCTCCACGGGATAGTCAAGTCGGACCATCGCCATCACCGCCACAATCGCCGCGATGACGGCCAGCACGGCTGTCGTAATCATCAGCTTACGGCCCTTGAACCATTCCAGACACGTACCCAGGCCGGCCGAGAGCACACGTGCTGCGGGCACGATCGTTGCGGTCAAGGCGGCAGCCGAGCTGTGGTGGCCCGAGCCCAGATCGACCGACAACATGCCGAGAAGATCTCCGTGTCGGTCGGTGACGGGCGAACCGGTGGCCACGGCCGGGAGCGCATCGGCCAGCATGATGAGGCCGACCA
>JANNGQ010000935.1:0-9012 GCA_031403975.1 Planctomycetota bacterium | reverse complement strand
ATGGTGATGGCTTCCTTGTCTTTGGCCTCGGCGGCTTCTTGCTGAACTTTTTCAATGCGTTTCTTATTGTCTTCCACCGCGTCTATTTGGACCTGATCGACGGCTTTCAGCGGGACAAGGAACGCCGCGACGTCCGGACGGAAAACGCCTCTGCGTCGATGAATCCTGCAGCGGGACTTTCATCGAAGACGACGGAGCCGGTGATCGCCGACGTCAGGCCGTTCATCCGGTTGCCGTCGAGCGAATGGCAGACTGTCGAAGGCAGGGACATGCTCACAGGTCTGCCGGATTGGTCCGGCCTGAAGTATTTCGTCGTTGGCAACTCCGAAATGCGTTACGATCTCATATCACTTGATCCGTCGGACGGTTCGATCCGCGACAAGTGTCCCATTCCGTTTGCGCTCGGTCCAGGTGCGATCAGTTTTCGTCCGCTGGAAAAGGGTGCGTCTGTTCCTGGACTGTTTCCGATTGCGGGGACGGACCGGCTGGCGATGCTCTCCTGTACGGTTCCGGATCAGGCGCGAGTACTTTGGCAGCGGGGTTGCGGCCGTTCGGAATTTCAGGACTCCGGAATCGAATTCGGCCCATTGGGAGTCGACCATTTTATATGGCACTTCTATGACCAGCTGCATTGTTCGCATCCGATGACAGGAGAAGACTTGTGGACGCGACATTTGAAAGTCTCCGGCGGGGAATCATATTTCTCCACCATTCACCGTATTTTCGGGGATCGCCATGCGACCGTAGTCATGGGCTCTGATTCTTCCGGATTTCAGCGGTTCAGCACACGGGACGGCCACCTGCTTGGCAACGGACGCCTGAGCATTGGTCGAGTTTCAGAGGCTGCCACGAGCGGTCGGTTTCTGATCTATCCTGACATAGATTCCCGCCTGCACGTTTTCGACGGAGCCACCGGCAGCGACATCCTGGATGAAGAAGAACCCGTCATTCTGGGACGTCACAGCCCGGATCGCATCTTCAGTATGCTGTCGGACGGCAGGGTGGTGACGGTGTCATCGACACGCGAAATTGTCCTGGTCGATACTCAGGCTGGCCGCGTTGCCTTTCGGACTCCGACGAAAGACCACCTGGACTTCGAGCCGGTTTTGTGTGCATCTGCCTTTGAGCGAAACGGCCGACTGTTTGTCGGACTGGATGACGGACGGCGCAACAGAGTCGCGCTGGCGGACGATTACTCCCGCAGAGGTGAGCCGCGGCTGGGATTCGGCCCTTTGTTCTGTCTCGATCCGCAGACCGGGGGGATTGAATGGAGTTTGCTGATGGAGCCTGCCGTGATCCCGAGGATTTACGGCGACCCGACAGACCTGCTGGTCGTCTGGAACCTGCCTGACTCGACCGACAAAGATCGTCCCGACGCTCCACGCGATATGCTGAATGTCCGGCTGATCGACGGCACGACGGGCCGAGTCATTGCCGAAGAGTCATCGCTGTCGACTGCTCCGCCGTTCCGGTGCGTGCATGTTGCGGAGGAGAACACGATTCAGATCTTCTCCCGCGATGCCGTGATCTCCTTCCGGACGCAGGCAGGAGATCAGGACGCGCCATGATCGCCGTCACCACGGACAGCACACAACTGATCCTGCTCGCAGCGGCATCAGCGGTGACCGCACTGCTCACGTCGCTGATCTGTGGTTCGTTCGTTATTCGCCTGCTGAGGAAGTACTGTCGCGAACGCATTGCCAGTGACTCCGTGCGGCTGAATGAACTTCATGCGTCAAAGAAAAACACACCCACGATGGGAGGGCTGCTGATTGTACTGTCCATTGCCGTCGCAGTGCTGGTGACAGGCAGACGAGACAGCCCGTTCGTGATGCTCGCGCTGGCAACCACGGCCGCACTGATGCTGGTAGGAGCATGTGATGACTGGATCAAAGTCAGGACTGCCCGCAAAGGTCTGACGGCCGGTCAGAAACTGACGGCACAAACGCTGATAGCCGCACCGGCATCGGTGGCGCTGTTCGGGTTCGTTGCGATGCAGTCATCCGGTTCTGAGCCGTACTTCCAGGCACATTACTCGTATCTGCAATCCGGCTGGGTTTACGCTGTCTGGGCCACGCTGGTCATCGTCGGAACTTCCAATGCCGTGAATCTGACGGACGGCCTGGACGGACTGGCGGCGGGCTGTACATTCATTGCCGCGCTCGCACTGGCAGTGATCGTGGTTGGTGCAGAAACCGGACTTCAGCATTCCGGACTGCAGCAGGATTCCGTCGTGGTCCTGTCGGCCCTGAGTGGAAGCACGTTGGGGTTTCTTTGGTTCAACCGTCATCCGGCTCGAGTCTTCATGGGCGATGCCGGTTCGCTTCCGATCGGCGGCCTGCTGGCCGTGACCGCGCTGGCCTGCCGCATGGAGCTGATACTGGCAGTCGTCGGCCTGGTTTTTGTAGCGGAAGCAATGAGCGTGATTTTGCAGGTGGCATGGTATCGCCGAACGAAGCGGCGAATCTTTCTTTGCAGCCCGCTGCACAATCATTATGTGTTCCGCGGAACTTCCGAGGCCCGCATCGTGCGCGGATTCTGGATTGCCGCGATCTACTGTGCCGCAGCCGGAATGTTATTGGTGTTCCTGCGGTGATCTCCGATAACGGGCAACTGCTGTCCGCACCGCAGAATTCATTGACGACAGCATACAAAACATGAGCCCGGATCCGGCTTCATTCAGCATGGAAAACGCCAGCAGCGTCAATGAGCAGGAACCGACAAGCAGCCAGGTTCGATGCTGTTTGTGACTTGCAAGATGGAATACCAGCCCGGCAAGTCGCGGCTGGATGGCAGACTGCTCTCCCTGGGAGTGGTTCAGAAGGGCAGTCCGCAGCACGCCGCCGGAGGATTCGCCACGCGCGGTGACCGGGCCGGGTTGTTCCTGAGTCGCATCCACCAGCTGAACGGCGAATGCCGGATCGTTCTTGAGGGCCGCCGTGACGCGCTCGAGGTAGTCGGCTTCGTCTTCCAGTGCTGCCAGTCGAGAGGCGTTGTCCGCATACTGTGTATGCGCGTTGATCCATGCGGCCATTTTCGGAGTCAGAGCAACTGCCGCATACATCCCAGCGGCAACCAGCAGCACCAGCCAGAACGACACCGAGACGAGCAAAGAACCGATCGTCTGAGGATCTGCTGTCGGCTCTCCGGAAGTCCGTTCAGAATCAAGTTCAGTGCTTTCACCGGTCATTGCAGTCTGCTCGTCACGAACAGATCAATGCCCCAGCACTCGATCAGATCGTGCCGCCGAATGTGGCGGTGTCGCCCAGCATTTCTTCAATGCGGAGCAGTTGGTTGTACTTGCAAATCCGATCGGTCCGACTGGCCGATCCCGTCTTGATCTGACCGGTTCGCAATGCCACGGCCAGATCGGCAATGGTCGTGTCTTCGGTTTCGCCCGAGCGATGGCTCATCACCGCCGTGTAGCCGTTCCGGTACGCGAGCTGGACCGCCTGCATCGTTTCAGTCAGTGTGCCGATCTGGTTGACTTTGACGAGGATACTGTTGGCAATGCCTTTGTCGATTCCCTGATTCAGGCGCTCGACATTGGTTACGAACAGATCGTCGCCGACAAGCTGAATCTGGTCTCCCAGTTTATCGGTCAGAGTCTTCCAGCCCTTCCAGTCGTCTTCGGAGCATCCGTCTTCAATTGAGCAGATCGGGTACTTCGCGGCCCATTGTTCCAGTACGGCAACCATCCCGTCGGAATCGACCTGCCTGCCGTCGATTGTGTACAGCCCGGATTTGGAATCAAAGAACTCAGTCGCCGCGCAGTCGAGGGCGATCTTGACTTCGTCACCCGCTTTGTAACCCGCGCTTTCAATGGCCTGCATGATGACCTGCAGAGCTTCTTCATTAGTTTTCAGGTCCGGAGCGAAACCGCCTTCGTCACCGACAGCGGTGCTCATGCCCTTCGCGGCGAGCACTTTTTTCAGGTGATGAAAGATCTCAGTGCCGGCGCGGAGGGCTTCGCTGAAACAGTCGAAGCCAAGCGGCATGACCATGAATTCCTGGACATCGATACCGTTATTCGCATGTGCCCCGCCATTGATGATGTTCATCATCGGAACTGGAAGACAATTGGCTCCGACGCCGCCGAGATACCGGAACAGCGGCAGTTGACAGCTGGCCGCGGCTGCATGGGCCGCTGCCAGGGAACACGCCAGAATCGCATTGGCACCCAGCCGTGACTTGTTTGCTGTGCCGTCCGCCTCCAGCATCGTGAGATCGATCGTGGCCTGATCAGTCACGTCCAGATCCAGCAGGACATCGGCGAGTTCTTCGTTGACGTTTTGAACGGCCTGCAGAACGCCTCTGCCAAGATAGCGGGATTCGTCGGTCTTATCGCGAAGTTCACAGGCTTCGTGAGCCCCGGTGCTGGCTCCGCTCGGCACGGCCGCACGACCGATCGTGCCGTCTTCCAGCTGAATGTCGACTTCGACGGTCGGGTTGCCGCGGCTGTCCAGAATCTCCCGGGCATGGACGGCGCTGATCGCAAGACTCATGAACAACTTCTCCCCTTGTGACTGATCTGACCGACAATTCCAAGGGCAGAAGTGTAGCAGTCTCGCAGCAAACAGCCACCACCCTCTCAAAGTGCGCCGTGCGGCAGATCCATGTGCGGCTTTCAGGCCCCGCTCACACTCGCCGTGCAATCAAATGATCCAGTTCCGACCGCAGCTTTGCCAGGATTTCATCGTACAGAAACGCGCCGACACTGACTTTGCCGCGTTTCAGATTGACATGCGTCGGGCCGCACCAGAGGCCGAGGTCCGCATCGTCGGTTTCACCGGGACCGTTCACCCGGCAACCCATCACGGCGATCGTGATCCTGTGTGACTCTGCATATCGAGTCATCTCGCGGACCTGTTCGGCCAACTCGATGAAGGCTTCGTTTTCGACTCGCGAACAGCTCGGGCAGCTGATGATGTTCAGCGTCTTGAGGCCATAGTCGACGAAACTGCGAACTCGGCCTGCAGCGATGTCATCCAGAATCTGCCGTCCGGCAACGATCTCTTCAGCCTTACGGTTGTTCGCCACGGTCAACGACACGCGGATCGTGTCCCCG
The DNA here is from genome assembly GCA_031403975.1 of Planctomycetota bacterium. Taxonomy (GTDB): domain Bacteria; phylum Planctomycetota; class Planctomycetia; order Planctomycetales; family Planctomycetaceae; genus SXXK01. The sequence goes on along the minus strand of JANNGQ010000935.1, from coordinate 3,944 downwards.
ATGCCCCGGCTGATCAGCTGCTCGAATGCAATGCGGGTCTTGATCACCCCATCCGGCGGCATCCCGGCTTCGGTGACTCCCAGATGCAGAGGCACATCCGGTCGCTTTTCGGAAAACCGGCGATTGACGTCGATCACTTTCTGAGGATCCGAATCTTTCAGCGACACGCAGTATCGCTCGAAGCCGAGATCATCCAGCAGACTGCAATGGTCCCATGCGCTTTCCAGCATCGGTGAGATCGAATCGTGCTCATCGAATTTCGCTTTGACAACCGGGTCAACCGAGCCGCAGTTCACGCCGACCCGCATCGCACAGTCGTTGTCACGTGCGACATCGACGAGATACCCGACTTTATCCTGCCACGGTTTTGAACGCTCATGGTGATAGAGATGACCAGGGTTATAGCGGATCTTGTCAACATGCGGCGCGATGACTTCGGCGAGTCGGTAATTCTCCTGCAGATCGACTGACAGATTGCCGGTCACCTGCCGCCGGATCTCAATCAACGCCTCGGCGTCCTTCTGACTGTCGATCGCGACTCGCACGACATCTGCCCCGGCATCCACCAGATCCCGGATCTGCCGGACGGTGGCATCAATATCGGTTGTCTTCGTGGCCGTCATGCTCTGCACGGCAATCGGAGAATTGCCGCCGATCGAACTGCTGCCGATGACAACATGACGAGTCGGGTTGCGAACGATGTTCAGTTTGGAATCAGTCACCATGAGATCTCTTTGCCCAGCTTTAATCGTGGGGCAGGCTTCCAGCCTGCCTGGTCGATCGTGTTATCGTGGGGGCAGGCTTCCAGCCTGCCGGGTTGAATCAAAAACGTATTCGACTTTTTTGAGTCTCGGCCGGCTGGAAGCCAGCCCCACAAAGTCCCGGCCGGCTGGAAGCCAGCCCCACAAGTCCCTTCTCCTCCCTTCCAGGGGGAGAAAGTGGTCGATCCCGGCGCGCCGGGAGATGAGGGGGTTCGCTGCATCTTCAGCATCGCAAAATCACCGCAATTGGATCGAGTGCGACGGATCAGAGCAGCTTCTGACTTCTGCCGGTCCTCGCCGCTTCGTAAATCGCCAGAATCACTTCCACACTCTTACGGCCTTCCGCCCCGTCGACGCGAGGTCTGCCTCCGGTGGCGATGGAGTCAATGAAATCCTGCAGCTGGAGCTGATGGCCGACGAATGAAATAGCCTTTGGGTCTGAAGCGCCGCCGGATGTCGCTGATGTCACGCCGAGCGTTGCGCGAATCTCCGTGTCTTCCGGTTTCTCGTCGGCAAATTCCCATTTCAGGATTGAGTCCTGCTCGACAATCACAGTTCCTCGACTGCCGTGGATTTCCGTCTTCTTGAGCATCCCCGGCCAGGCTGCGGTCGTCGCTTCGAGAACGCCGATGGCACCGTTGGCAAACTTCAGACACGCCACGCCGACGTCTTCGACTTCGATGCGTTCATGGGCGAGCGTCCCGGTGAATCCGGTGACTTCCGCCACATCGCCCATGAGCCAGCACAACAGATCAACGTTGTGAATCGCCTGATTCATGTACGCCCCTCCGCCATCGAGCGCCCAGGTCCCGCGCCAGCCGCCGCCGTCGTAATACTCCTGAGTCCTCCACCATTTGACATAACTGTCGGCCAGCGTCAACCGCCCGAACCGACCGGATTCAATCGCCTCCTTCAGAGCCATGTTGGCCGGACTGAATCTCGACGGGAAAATCGTGCAGAGTTTTGCGTCATGTCGCTGACAGGCCCCGATGATGTCGTCGCACCGCTGCAGAGTAATCTCCAGAGGCTTCTCGACGACGACATGTTTACCGGCGTTCGCCGCTGCGATCGCAGGATCGCGATGAGCCCCGCTGGGAGTGCAGATGGTGACGATCGTGATCTCCGGATCGGCCAGCATTTCCTCCAGTGACGAGTACGCCTTGCAGCAGTATTCCGTGGAAAAGGCTTTGGCCTTTTCAGGATTCTGATTGAAGCACCCGACCACTCGCCCGCCGTCCAGTGCCTGGATCGCCTTCGCATGGAAGTGAGCGATCATGCCCGTGCCGACAATCCCGAAACCTGATTTCATCAGCAGACAACCTCCCTTTTTTGCCCATCAGTTTTCCCGCCACCGGGTTTACCCCGGTGGTTCAACGGCTTTTTGCGCTACTCCCGCGGGAAAAACGTCCGTCGTTTCGCCTGGTGCATAAGCCGTTCAACCACCGGGACGAGCCCGGTGCCGGTTGATCACAAGTCACCGCTGAGTTTTACCGCGAACGTCCACTCGCGAAAACTGTCGCATGGCCGCATCATGGCCGCCAAACTTCTGTTTCCGGTGGATTGCTGCTCGGGGCTGCTCCGGTTGTATCGCGAATCAGATAATCCCGCGCATACCCGGCCCAGCGTTCAGCGATATGCAGGTCGCGATGAACCAGCCCAAGGAACAACAGCAGGGCGAGCGTGTGAATGACGTTCAACAGCAGCGAAGCACCTGCCACTAATGAATAGAGTGGCATGACGCCACGCCCGCCACCGAAGTCCCAAGCTCCCATCCACACAATCAGCTGAAACCCGCCGCTGCAGGCCAGCGTCATTACCCCGGAAGCAATCGTCGTCCACAACGCTGCAGTGCGAAGAGCGGTAGTGTTCATGGACAACGGGACTCCGGCGGTATAACACGGGGAATTGCCACTCGGCGTCGTTCCATACTCGCAATGAAATCTACAAACACTGAATGAAAACAACGACCCGAGAAATCGTTTGAGTTTCCTGATCCACCAGAACAAACAACATGGGCCAGCAAGGCGTGTCTCTTTCGGCGATTTGCCGGTTGGCTCCGTTGTTGTCCGTTCAGCCTGAGTTACCTGGCGGTGGCTCAAGCGGGTGATCCAAATATGGATCATACCCGCGGCACCACAACCATGCGGCGACGAGCCAGTATACCGGGAAGAGTAATGGCCCCCAACGTTCGAACTGCCGGACGTGAGTCAGCTCATGTTTCCGACTGCGTGCCAGGGACTCGGCGTCGCGTGCCAGGACAACATGTCCGAGCGCCATCGCGGCCCCGCCAGCGTGGAATCGACCGCCGCGGAGAACCCAACCAACGATTCCCCCGTAGGCTTCCAGCACTCCCCCTTTCACCTGCAGTGTTCCTCCGGACGCGGATGCCAGCACGGCGAGAAACAGTCCGAGGACCGTGACCGGGAAAGCCCAAACATAGCCGAAGAGCCGCATGGATCAGTTACTCCTCGACAGCAAAATGCCGTTCATCATGAGATGAAGTGCGCGTGGATTCTCTGAGGCACTTCTGTCCCGGCGCCGCGGGATCCAGCGTGGCGTCGGGGTATCTGAATTCCTGCGAATTCTGCATTGCTCTCCACAATGCGATTCCGGGCCAACCCGTCGTTGAGAGTCGCCCGAGCAACACCCGAATGGCCGGCCCGTTGGGCCTGAAATGTTTGCATGGTGTTCGTTTCCTGGACCGACGCTGTCGCTTGGCCCAGGCTATTGGACTGGGTGTACCTTTGGTCCGGAATCGCCGGCACTCTGAGAGTTCAGACGACAAATGCGCATATCTATTCCGCGCACTTCATTTCTCGATGAACCGGAATTCTGAGCATGTGAAGATTGTACTTGAGGGCGAACAAGTCTTGGGCATAATGGTCTTCTCCGAAGACCAAGCGATACGAATTCACTTGTGTCTTCCTCGAGATTGCCTGCCCTCTCTTGCCCGTAGCATGCACCGGCAGAACCTCTGAACCCGGGCTCAAGCTGACTACGCAACTTCAGACGGCCAGAACTTCCGAAGTTGGAGTAGCGACAGTCGGCCTTGGTCATGGTGGCCGGGTCATCGTCGTCGCAGAAGGGCCCGGGGGTGCGGGCCCACAGGAAGCCGAGCTCGAAGGTGAAGTGGTCGAAGCTCCAGGAGCCCGGCCACACCGACCAGGAGAAGCCCTTCATCTT
>JANNGQ010000934.1:0-6125 GCA_031403975.1 Planctomycetota bacterium | reverse complement strand
TCGAAGGCTCCGTAGCCTGACTGCATCGCTTCAGTTCTGATGCCTGCGGTTTCCGGACCCACGGGGATCCGCGGTCGATTCAGAGCCTTCAGACTCTTCCTGCCGGAATCGAGTCAGGTGTTCTGTGTTTCGCGGCGATTCTGCGAAGTCCGTTGTGAAATCTGCCAGATCAAACTCCGGCCGGACCCGGGCAAAACCCGAATCGCTGCGGGTGATGTTATCTGTGAGCTCGCGTTCATCATTCTGTGAGGGACTCAACATTCGTTCCTGATGAATGTCGGCTCCTTCGTCTGTTGCGTGCAGAGTCCATTGCTCCAGCCAGTTGTCCTGACCGGCCGCAGGTCTTGTCATGAGCACGACCACTGTGGCGAGCAGAGTGATGCGGCAGACTTTGAGAGGCTGACGGATCAGTCGTCGCGTGGGATCAGCAGCAGCATGGCAGCGATGCAGCACGAATCTGGTCCCGTTCTCTGAGTTCATTGACGATTCTGATGCAGGCGCGGAATGACGCACCTTTCCGGGAAAAGTCGGTTTCCGGGATGGCGGTGTTTGAGGAGCGAAACAGTTGTTTCAGATTTTCGGTCACTTGCGTTGCGGTCAGTCAAACCTTGACGATTTGATGATGCGGATGAGGAATTCTGAAGGTCCGAAGTGTGTGCGTGGCCGGCAGAATCTGCCGACTGACGAAGACCACATTGCCGGTGTCCAGGACAGAAACACATTGACGCATGGTCCTCCTTTTTTGAATTCGTGTCCCGGCTGCGGTACGATTCCCGGATGACTCTGATCAATTCCACTCTGCTGCTGGGAATGGTCCTGGCTGTGGTGCCCGTGATTCTGCACCTCGTGATGCGCGCGAAACCGAAGCGACTGGAGTTTCCGGCACTGCGGCTTCTGAAGGCTCGTCGGCCGTCGAATGCACGGCGAATGCAGTTGCGGCACTTATTGTTACTGCTGTTGCGGGCTCTGCTGATCACCGTGCTGGTGCTGGCCATTGCCAGGCCTTCACTGCCTGCCGCGAGTTATGGATTGCGCTGGTGGGAATGGACGATCCTGGCGGCAACCGTGCTGGCAGCCTGCGGAGTGTACTTCTGGCTGAATCATCGCGAGCATCGGATTGCTGCAGCCGCTGTGGATCTTCACACACGGCGTGGCCGACGGCGGTTGTGGTGTGTCGTCGCCGGAACTCTGGGGGCACTCATCGCCGTGGGAATCCCGTGGGGTCTGCGGGTCCGGGCCGAGCTGTCAGCTCCCCGCAATGAAGCGTCGGAATCCGTACCTGTCGCCGCGGTATTCCTGATCGATACGAGTGTCAGCATGCACTATCGCCACGAGAACAGAACACGGCTTCAGCAGGCGCAGTCGGTGGTTGAAGAACATCTCAGCCGCCTGCCGCAGAACAGTCGTGCAGCGATCGCCGGGCTGACACAGGACGATGATATTGTTTTCCAGGCAGATCTGGGAGGTGCCGCTTCACGGCTCGAGACGTTGGAAGTCACTGCGGTTCCGGATTCATTGAATCGTCGCCTGAAGGCCGCCATTCAGGCTCAGACAGACGACCGCGAACGAGTTCAGAAAGAAGCAAATATCGGCAGCGATTCAGATCAGTTCGCGAGAGAGATCTATGTCATCTCGGATTTCTCCCGGGCGGCGTGGCAGGATCCGGATGAAACCGGTCTGGCCGATGCTCTGAAAAAATGGGATTGGCTGCAGGTTTATCTTGTCGACGTGTCGGTGCCTCAGCCCGGCAATCTGTCCATCTCGGGACTGACGCTTTCAGACGAGACGACAGTGTCCGGCCGGGGACCTCTGCTGACGATGACGATTGCCTCATCGACTGGCGTGCCGACTTCTGCCACGGCTGAGATCTTCACGATTGACGCTGCCGGCCAGGAAACTCGGCTGGGCGCGCCGCTGCTCGTCAAGGTTGAGAACGGCGCGACGCAGATACAGACAGAGGTCCGGCTGACCGGCAGTCAGCCGTTCGTCGAAGGGATCGTCAGGCTGACATCCGAAGATCCGCTGGCGGACGACAACGTCCGGTTCTTCACCTGCGGTATCCGACCGAAACCGAGAATTCTGCTGATCGCAGATCATGCGGCAGAGAGCCAATATCTCCGCAACGCATTGCAGCCGACGCAGGCGGAACTGATCGGAATCCAGTTCTGCGAGATTACGTCTGTGAGCACCGCCAGAACCGCACAGCAGACGTTTTCAGACTTCGATGTGATATTCGTAGTCAATTGCGCCAGGCCGGATGAATCCCTTTGGGCCGGGCTGAAGACATTTGTTTCGGCGGGCGGGGGGGTGTTCGTTGTGGCCGGATCACAAAAGATCCAGGCCGGAGCCTGGACAACGCCTGCGGCGCAGGAACTACTGCCGGCCACTCCCATCAGACCGGTTTCGTTTCTTAGCGAACCCGGACGACTCACGATCGAAGCAGACCAGCATCCCGCGATTCGCGAATTTGCCACGGATGAAGCCTCGCGTGTGGAATTGTCCAGCCGGGCGTTCGAACGTTGCTGGGCGGTCGAAGCGGCGGAGAATGCGAATGTGCTGCTCGGCTTCTCCGGTCCCGGCAATCGTCCTGCATTGATGGAACGCACGATCGGACAGGGTCGCTGCCTGCTGTTTACGTCGGCGCTGGACAATCTGACCGACGGCGGCAGTCGGTGGAACAATCTCGCTGTCAGCTGGAGTTTCGTCATGCTGACCGACAAGATTCTGAACCATCTCACCGGTGCGACGGGTGTCAGGAGGAATTTCATAGCGGGAGAAATGATCGACCTGCCAATTCCCGTCAGTCAGCGCTTCGATCAGTTCCTGCTCCGACGACCTGGCCTGAGGCAGACTCGGGGAACCCTGCAGCCGGATGAGTCGTCTGTGCTGCTCACTGACGCCGTGGAACCCGGGCATTATCGTCTCAGACCATTCGAGTCACCAAGTCCTTTCGAGGCCGTCTTTTCCGTCAACCTGCGCGATGAAGAAAGCGACCTTGTTCGTATCACTGATGACCGGCTCATGGCGATGCTGGGATCTGACCGTGTCGCAATTGTGCATAATCCGGGCGAATTGCAGAGGGCGGTCCGCGTGGGACGACTGGGGGTCGAGATTTTCCCTGTTCTGATGGGACTCCTGATCCTGCTGGTCTGTGCAGAGCACCTGATGGCCAACTTTTTCTATGATGAACGGCCGGCAGTGGCGGTCTGACGGGCGCGGCATTCGAGTGGCCAGATTCACCGTTGGATCGGGGTTTCGTGCAGTATTTGACCTCGGGATCGTCGGCGAATCGAATTCGCCGAATTCTGCCATTTCGAAACGGAATGGAATTCTTCCTGGAAACATGGCGTTGGATTTCCGAGAATTCCCTGCATCTTTTTCCAGACACTGTCCGGGCCAACAGTCATGTCTCAACGCTGGTACTACCAATTGTTCGGTGAAGAGTTTGGTCCCGTGACGGAGCCGCAGCTCCGGCAGCTTCGGGAAGAAGGCACGCTGGCGGACGATGATCCTGTGAGGCAGGAAGCACTTCAGGAGTGGCTGGTATTTGCCGAAGTCTTTTCCTTCACATCGGACAGCGGCGCGGGTGAGATTGCTGATCTGTCAGAACTGGCGTTCAGTTTTGAAGAGTCCGGAACTTCAACACGCCGCGCGGCCAACGAAATCACAGATCTGTCGGAACTGGCTTTCAGTTTCGAAGACTCAGGCCCTTCGACTCATCGCAACTCCGATAAGGCAGATGGCATTCCTGGCCGTGACACGGTAGAGCCGGCGGGAGGCGGGAGGCTGCCAGTGACATCCGTCCCTGAGCCGGATTCGCCGCTGTATTACTGCCTGTCGCTGGGGCAGACACTGGGGCCGATGCCGATCGGTGAACTCGCCGGAATGGCGGAGAGTGGCTCACTCGACGAATTCGATCCTGTGCGGTGCGGAAAATCCGGAGATTGGGTTCCGGCAGGTGAGGTACCGGAACTCGCAGCTGCACTGATGCTGGCAGACGGCGTCATGAGTGCACCAGCGAAGATTTCATCTGCGACGCTGAAGCGAATGGGAGAAACGGCTGCTGTCGCGGCTGCGAGTGCTAGTGTCAATCCTTCGGTTGCAACACCGCCGGAACAGCTGGCCGTTTCGCCGCAGACACAACCAGAAATAAAAGCCCGCGCGTCCGAAACTCAGGGATTGCCGGTTCTGAAAAAGAAAAAGACGCGGAAACGCAAGAACGGCGAAGACGCACTTCTGGATGAGATCTTCGACGAAGTGTTCGTCGAAGAAGAAAAGCCGGCAAAGCCGACTCCGTCTGTCTACTCGGCAGCAGTGACTGCTCCAGTCGCGTCGGCAATGGAACCGGCAATACCAATTGTGTCATCGCCGATACCAATCGTGTCATCGCCGGTATCGGTCACAGCGTCGGCTGCGGCGGCCGCATTGCGGTCGTCGCCCGCCCCGATACCTTCATTGAAGAAGAGCCGCAGCGATTTCAGCCTCCCGATGCCCGGCAAAGGAATCATCATTGCGGTCGCCCTATTTGCTGCGACTGCTGGTTTCATTTACAAGTTCGGGATTCCGGGGTTTGCAATCAGCTATGCCGCGCCCGCCGAATATCCCGCGCGTCTCAAAGCAGTCATTGCGGAGTATAAGGCACTCGGCGCCGATCATACCCTGGACGATTGGAAGAGCTACTCAACGGCCACACGCGCGGAGTTTGACGTGTACTTCAAACGCCTTACATCCGGAGAAGTGTCTGACGCCAAGGCGAAGGCCTGTATGCCGGCAATGAAGATTCTGTTTGAACTTATATCCATGGGTTTCAGCCAGAAGGCCTTCCGTGAGCAGTCTCTTTCGAAACTTGAGAAAGCAGTCCTTGAGTCCGGCATTTAGAGAAGCAGACATTCTGCGGTCTCACAATTGTCAGCCGTCTTCCAGATTCAGCTCCCTCAGGACCGCTTCATAGCGTCCCCACGGAACCGGTTTGGCCGGCAACTGCGCACAGCGCTGATCGAGGGCAAGGTCAAGGATGTACATCGTTTCGACGAAGGCCGTACGCCTGCCATCGGCCCGGAGCGATCTGATCTGAGATTGCTCGGCCTGAAACCGTTTGGCCATTTCCATCAGCGACAGCATCCGAGCACCGTCAGAGCCGTGTTCGACGTACAGTTGCCTGACCACCGGCCAGGAATCGAACAGCAGGAGATCTTCCTGCCGCACGAGCACAATCGTGATCGGCTGGTGATGCGAAAGTGCCGCCGGTTCACAACAGGCCGTCATCACATAGACATCATGCGCAAACTGGCCGTTGGAGGATCGATCACAGACAAAATTTGTCAGAGTCTCGAGCAGATACGAGCCTTCCGCACCATCCATTGAGATCAGCGTAGAATGGGCGGTCACCGCGTGCGCCCGCTTGAGCAGGATGGCTGCGAGATGCCCGTTCGGGACAACGCGATTCAGTTCTGACTGTCCCAGCGTTCTGATCCGCAGAACTTTTGCCTTCCTTTTTGCGCCGGCTGCGTCTGTCACCTCCGTGGTCTCAATCAGATGCTGATGGATCACCACTGTATCGCGCGCGTCACCTTCCAGCACCAGCTGACGCTCCCGCTTGCGTCGTCGCCTTGCCAGAAACCACGTGGTGACGCTTCCCAGCATCAGCCCGATCAATACACCGACGCCACGACCACCGACTTCGTCCAGCAGACTCGCAAACATGTGTGAACCCCGAGGGGAATTGGACGACACGGAGATCCCGGCGCACCGGGACCGACTCTGAAAGCATGCCGTTCCTGAGACGCTGCAAACGCGGTCTGATCGCCGAAAGATCAATTCTGACAGAAGTGATTCATGGACTGCAGGTTACGGCGAGACGGAATCGTGCCGGCATTTGCCGGATCAATCTCCCGCAGCCGGATTCGCAAGGATTCAGTCGGGCAACAGCAGATCCGAGTCCCTCAGGAAGCGAACATCACTGTGACTGGAGTCGCGATGTTTCAGCTTGGCGGCAGGTCTCTTGACCGAACTTTCGTTAAGTCCACCGTCGTCGACAAGTGGAATCATTTCCGTGGCACTTGCCAGTGAGATCCTGGCGTGAGTCGACTGATCCGGCCCCAGATGAACCCGATAAGTGATGCCGG
>JANNGQ010000933.1:0-5326 GCA_031403975.1 Planctomycetota bacterium | reverse complement strand
CAAGGTGCGCCGATCACCCTGGAACGCTTTCCGACTCCGTGAAGAAGCGCTCTCGGACGGCTTTGCTTCGGGCAATTGATGCTGCGCGGATCATCGCCTTAAGGACTGGGACAGAAATAAGTGGGGCACGATTCCATCGTGCCAAGCATCCCGGCGCGCCGGGATGCTCCACGTCCGGAAGACGACAGTTTTTGCTGCGCCGGTCCTGGGTGGGGATCAGAATTCGGGAGCTGCTGAGCTCCGCTGCTGAGCTCCGCTGATTGGCAGGCTGGAACCCTATTCCACGGTATCACAATTCAGGAGCCGGCAAATGGCTGGAAAACCCGAGTCGATTGATGAGTACCTCGCGGCAGTGAGCGAGGACAAGCGTGCCGCGCTGGAAAAGCTGCGCCGGATGATTAAATCGGTCGCACCGAAAGCGGAAGAATACATCGGCTACGGGCTCGCAGCGTTTCGCCTTGACGGGAAACCTCTCGTGGCCATCGGTGCATCCGCGAATCACTGCGCGTTCTACCTGATGAGCGGGTCCACGGTGGACACTCATGCGGACGATCTGAAAAACTACGACACCAGCAAAGGCACGATCCGCTTTGCTGCCGACAAGCCGCTGCCGTCAGCGCTGGTCCGGAAACTGGTGAAAGCCCGGATCGATGAGAACGCCTCTCGATCTGCAAGAACGGCGAAACCAGCGTCCAGTGCGAAAAAAGCCGGTCGGAGATGAAAAAGTTGGCGTCTCGATGGAAGCAGCCTGAAAACGCGGGACAACCATCAGCTGGTTCCGGATCACCGTGCATGACAAGCATTCCGACGACGCACCATTCATCGAAGGACTGCGGCTCATCGAAGGCGGAGCGGCCGATGACCGACATTTCGTGAAAAAAACCGTGAATATGGCTTTGCGCGCCATCGGTAAGCGCAACGCACTGCTCAACACGGCCGCCGTGGAGGTCGCTCAGCGTGTGGCCAACTCGGTCGAACCCGCTCCGCGATGGGTGGGAAAAGACGCACTGCGGGAATTCACAGGTGCCGCCGTCGCAAGGCGACTGGCTTCGCGCCGCCGGACGCTGTGAAGGAATTCCTTCAATGAGATTTCCGGCGCGGTTGCGGTGGCCGAAGTCGTGAGACTTCGGAGTCACTGGGTGACGTCCGAATTCTCACGAATCCGGCTACAACGATCGTTCACGATGATGCGCCACCCCGCCGCGAATGATTGGTTTTCGGGGTATCCCTGATTTCCTGGCCATGACACAATGCTGCTCCGCGAAATTCGTCAGCATGGATGTTGAGGGATGGCTGATCATGCAACCATTTGCAAAGAAACCGGAACGTGGCCTGAAACTGCACGGGTGGATCGCTGCGGGTTTAGCCGGGGCAGTTTTTGTGTGGAGCTTTGACCTCATTCCCCGGATTCGAAGCGCAGCGACGGGGACGGTCGCGAAATCTCAATCGTCGCCTCAGACGATCGAACTGGACGATGCACTGGATTCGGACTGGGCCGGTCTTCCCCAGGGATCGGACGGGTTGCGGACTCTGGACAGCGGACTGATGCCGAACGACCCGCTCATGCACGCCATGACTCGGCAGGATGAACGGGAAGCAGTCGACGGGCTGTCCCCGCAGAATGAACCGACTGACGACATGTCATCAACAGATTCCGGAGTGGTCGGGGCTTCGTACGAATCATCGGCGTCCTCAGATCGTGTCAATTCACGCGGCAACGGTCCCGGTCACGGGATTATCCCTTCCGAGGTGGCCGTTCAATTGCGGAAGATCGATGCATCTCTGGGCGCTGACCGGATTCTGGACGCGCATGCCGAACTTTCCAGGATCTACTGGAAGCACTCCGAGTTCCGCGACTTGATTCAGGAGCGCATCGATCGCACGGCCGCAGTGATTTTCACAACCTCAGAACGGCAGTTTGCAGAGCCGCATTTTGTGGAGTACGGCGAGACGCTCGAAGCGATTGCGAAGCAGTACGACGTTCCCTGGATGTATCTGGCAATGCTGAATCGCGTGACGCCTGAAAAACTTCAGGCCGGCCAGCAGCTGAAAGTTGTGCGAGGGCCGTTTGCGGCGGTCGTGGACCTTGATGAATTCGCGCTGACCGTGCATGCGCACGGCTGGTATGTCCATCGCTACGCAATCGGTATCGGACGGGACCAGAGGACTCCGACGGGTGAATTCAGCGTCCGGGATAAGCTCGAAAACCCGACGTGGTACAATCCGGACGGCGAAGTTGTCGATGCGGATGATCCGGAGAATCCGCTGGGTGAATACTGGCTCGGGCTGGGCGACCACATCGGCATCCACGGCACAATCGATCCCGACTCGATCAGCAGAGCCGCTTCCAGAGGCTGTATTCACCTCAACGACGAAGACATCGCAGAAGTGTTTGGTCTGCTTGGAGTCGGTTCAAAAGTGTTGATCCGGAAATAGGGATCGGGGACACGGGTGCAGCAGTGATGGTCAACGTCCGGACTACACGCCGCCGAATTCGTCCTCATAATCCGCCATTGCGGCCAGAATGACTTTTTCGGCGTGTGCACGATCATAGAGGTGATCGATCGAAACCTGCTGTGAATTGTCGCCCGGCATGACTTTGTAGGTGGTGAAGTAATGCCGCAGCCGCTGGACCAGAGCCTGGGGCAGCTCGTCGAGATCCTCGACATGAGACCAGATCGAGTCCTGAGCCAGGATACCGATGATTTTGTCATCCGCTTCACCACCGTCCAGCATCGGCAGTCCGCCGATGACCCGCACATTGACGATGACCTCGGATTTTGTGATCGGTCTTTCACTGAGCACACAGATATCCAGCGGGTCTCCATCGCCACGGCGAGCCTTGGGCATCAGTTCAGCCACCCGCGCGCCGCAAAACGTCCTCGGCACGAAACCGTACAGTGCGGGAGGCTGCGAAGACGTTCTCTGCGGCCGGTCCACCCTCAGATAGCCGGTGACTTTGTCGACTTCGTATTTTACAAGGTCGAACGGTGAAATCTCAATGAATGCGTGCACCAGATGCGGCGGGTTCGGTCCGACTTCCAACCCATGCCATGGATGCGGACGCCATCGAAAGAACGGTTTCGGGAACGCCATAGAATCCGGTCCGAACGGTGAGTCAACGTCATGAAATGACGAGTTCTGTGAATTCGCCGATGATATTCGCAGCGGCCTGAACACCGATGACTTTAGGGCATCACCCGTCTGATGGAAGCGTCAGTCGCACTGGATCAGGAAATTTAAGCGTGCTGAGAATCCATTCCTCCGCGACATTTTGCCTGGCTCACGCTGTCGCGACGAGCTGCCGGAGTTTCATCAGGAATCCGAAGCCCGTCATGCCGGATTCATTCACGACGCTGTGATTGGCCCGCGAAGTCGCACCCGGATAGATTGACCAGCTTGATTCCGATCGTGGAAGGTTTACGGACGCTGTTGTCGGGCTTGAGACATTGGCATGACCATTCAGATTCATCCGACCGGAGACTACTCCTTTGTACCGGGCATCGCCCCGTACTCATGCGGAGCCATTTCAAATCCAGGGTTCGAAATTGTGTATGTCACTTTGCGGACGATGGTCTCGTGGAGCGACGGATTCCGTTTGATTGAGTCATTCCTTGATTCCGAACATCGGCCAAAATCTGCGTTATGTGCTGTGTCACTCAGATCTCCGGTGCCATTTTCGTTTGACGGCTTCGCCGAATTCAATTCTGGATATGCGAGTGTGCTGAACGACTGGGGTGTGTTTGTGGACGGTGTCAATCCAGTCGCCCGGACAAATGTGGTCCCGGTGAAATTGCCGCCAACCGAGCCATCGCTGCATGCGTTCGCCTTTACGACACCCTGCCCGCGCGAACAGCCAGCGACGTTTGTCGTCGCCGGTGCCGGCGAATTACCCGAAGGAATCCTGTGTCGCGGCGGAATTCACTGCCTTCACGACATAACACCGCAAGGGCTTGCCCGTAAGGCGGAATTCGTAATGTCTCTGATGGAGAACCGTCTTCAGCAGTTGCAGACAAACTGGACCGCTGCCACGCGGATCAACGTCTATACAATTCACTCGATCGATCACATTGTGCGTGACACCATAGAACCTCGCATCGGTTCCGCCGCAATCCACGGAATCAACTGGCACGATGCGCGACCTCCGATCAAAGAAATCGAATACGAAATGGATGTGCGTGGGGTCGCGCGGGAACGAATCGTGAGCTGACCGCGAAGGTTCGCGTGGATTCGCGTTCATTCGCGACAATATGTTCCGGGACGAATCGGACACAGAATTCCTGAACGGTCCTTTCGTTCAGCCAATCACTTCAAGAGACCCTACCATGAATTTCAGACGTGGCGGTGCAGTCGTCTGCGCTGTAGTAATCTCCGGATGGGAACTACTGAATCCGGGAGCCGCTGGTGCTCAGACTTCCGGAAAGATTGATGCAGAACCTGACCGGGGAGCCGACACAGCCGCCGAACGGACGGATTCGTTCGAAACGAAAATGGAGATGCTTGAAGCGGCGTGGCAGCGAAAAGATTTTGATCTGGCGAGATCGCTGACTCATTCCCTGCGGGACACAGTGATTCAAACGCAGTCGGAAGAACAGAGTCCCGGAATCTCTGTCATCGCATCGGAACAGTTTCAGACCGTAGATTCTATTGCGGCGACATGGCAGCCATGGGCGCTGGGATGGAAGTATTTCAAAGTAATTTCAATTGCCGAGACAGCAGGTGAATCACGCACTTCGGAACCGGTGGAGTGTCTGCTGAGCTTTCCGGAGCATCAGGTATCCTCATTGGTCCGTGAACTACGGGTTGCAAGATTCGCCGATGGCAGGCTGTCGGAAGTGCCAAGCCAGGTCCTGAGCGAAGTGCGACGCGGTGAAAATCGCTACGGTCGTCTGCTGTGGATGGTGGACAGTCTTCCGAATCAGCAGCAGAGTTTTCTCGTATTCTACGGCAACGCGGACGCGGAGTTACCTCAGTATCCTTCTGACTTGTCGACCACCGGTCAGGACTGCGGGCTCGACATTTCGAATGCCTTCTTCAAGGCCTCGCTTTCCCGACAGACCGGACAGCTCGAGAGACTGACACTGCGTCGTGAACATGGGCTGGAGCTGTTTTCGGGAGGAGAAGGACATGGTGAACCGCCGGGCATTGACTGGGCTCATGATTACGTCGATTCAGATAACTTCCAGAAACTGCGGATTTCGCTCTGGGACAGGTGTCCGGACTACGAGGTGATTCGCGGGCCTCTGTGCACGATTATTCGCCGCTGGGGATTCCCATATTCGCCCGTTCATCCAGTGTATTCGCCAGCCCGCCTGAACATTTCGGT
>JANNGQ010000932.1:0-5874 GCA_031403975.1 Planctomycetota bacterium | reverse complement strand
CCGAAAACGTGTCTGACTTATGTGCTGGAGCGCATGGAACAGTATCCGGACCGGTTTCAGATCCAGTACTACAACTCATGGGCCATGCTGGGAAGTTCATTGGCTGAATACCGACGCCGCACTGGAGCATCAGACCTTGATGACCGCGTCCTGACGCTGGTGATTGCGAAATTGAAAGACGATCTTCGCGCCGGTGATCAGAGTTACCCCTATCTCTATCGACACAGCTCCGATTGGTTCTGGCCGGAGAAGAAGTCCGCCTTCGCTGCAGCTGCAGAAGAAGTCCTGAATGAGAAACGATCGTCCGGACGTCGAGCCGTCATTGTCGCGGAATACCTTCGCAACGGCCTGGACATGGCTCCGCGAGCGATCGAAGTCCTCTACATCGCCCACAGCAAAGGGCTGTTGAATGAATCCGAGCAGTCAACCCTGGCAACATTCCTGCGCGAAGCAAAACGCTACGCCGAGATGATCCCGATTCTGGAACCACTCAAAGAAGCTCATCCGGATGCGATCGGCTATCGAACGGAGCTGATGAGCGCCTATTTCCATGCACAGCGCCCCGAGCAACTGCAGACGCTGCTGACTCAGACACACGATCATTTCCACCAGGAGGGTCGCTGGACGGAAGGCAACGCTGCCAGCCTGGCCTCCGCTTGTCTCGGTTTCCAGCAATGGGATCGGGCAAAGGCGTACTTTACTGAGGTCATCGCTCTCCACCAGAGAGCCAACCCAAACAGCGTGAACGACCACACGCTTTCAAACTATTACCAGCAGCTCTCGCAGACAGAGTCGGCACTCGGACACACCAGCGAAGCTGTCGAGGCTGCATTCTCGGGAATTGTCTGCTGGGAATCACGCCACGAACAGCGAGCCAACGCGATGCACATGCTCAGCGCTGTCCTGAGTGCCTCGAAGGATCTCGATGCCTTCGTCGCAAAACAAGATGCCGCAGCCACTCAATCCGGACAGGACAATCCGATCATTCGCAAAGCACTCGGACAGACGTATCAGTCCCGCAACGAACACGCAAAGGCCATCGCTCAATTCACAATGGCTCTTGAGCTCCAACCCGGCGACAAAGAAACTCATCAGGCCCTGATCGCCTGCTACGATGCGATCAACAATCCCGTCGCGGCGAGTCAGCAACTTCGCAGACTCATCGACCTGCAGGCCCACGATCTGATGCTGTACAGGCAGTTGGCCGAGCGAATGAAAGACAACTCCGCGGAAGCCGAGAGAGCCGCCACTTCCATCATTGAATCGTCCCCGAACGAAGCCGAGTCTCACCACGCGATGGCTGAACTCCGCCAGTCTCAGAATCGCTGGTCCGACGCAATCCCTCACTGGCAACAAGTCGCTCGCTTCCGAAAACTGGAACCCACCGGCCTGCTGAAACTGGCGGAAGCCCAGATCCACGAGAAGCAGTTTGCTGAGGCGAAGCAGTCACTTCAGACGCTCCAGCGCACGTTATGGCCATCGCGTTTCGGCGATGTGACCTCAGAGATCAGAAAGCTGGAAGAAAAACTGCAGTAGCAGAGCCCGGCCCGCATCAGCCGGAGTCTGTCCCGCAAAGGCCTTCGATTCAACGAGCCGCGATTCAACGCCGTGGAGGATGTTCCGCAATGACTCGAATCGTCCCGTTGGGACGTAAATCGCATGATGGGACCTGATTCCATGGGCTCACGCCCAATGGCGCTCACTTTGTGGAACAATTGTCCCCAATTGTTCATCCGGTCGCAGGCGGAACAGTTGGGACAACTGTTCTACACTGTGGCGAATCCGGCTACAAGAATTCTTCACGGTGTTCTGATTCAGTGGAAGCTCCTGGCCGGTTCGGATACACCAACCCCTGAAACAATCTTGCCGATCCGAAGCGTCGACAAACGTCCCGCGAACGGATTCAGCGACCAACTCTCTTCAGGTCCGGTGGTGAAAGATGAGTATTTCCTCGATGTCACGTCGGGCTTTCATTGCTGCGGGAATCGTGCTGATGGCTTTTGCCGATACCACAGAAGCCGATGAGCCACTGGTTTTCATCTCGGCATTCGGGGCAGGTGAGCAGGGTGCGATTCACGCATTGCAGCTGGATCCAAAAGCGGGAGTTTTGAAGCCCGTCCATCGAACGACGGGCGTTGAAAACCCGTTTTTCATGGCATTTTCACCTGATCACCGATTTCTCTACTCCATCCATGCGCCCACTTTTGGTGGAGTGGAACCGGAGCAGATCGCTGCGTTTCGGCTTGAAGGCCGCTCTGGAAAACTGAGCCTGCTCAATCGGCAATCCACACTGGGCACGGCGTCGTGTTATCTCGCAGTGGACGCAACGGGGAAGTCCGTCCTTCTGGCGAACTACCTGACTGGAAGTGTCGCCTCGTACGGGGTCCAGGCCGATGGTTCTTTGTCGGAGCCGGTCTCGTTCATTCAACATGTCGGTTCCAGTGTCGATGAATCGCGTCAGAAGGAACCTCATGCTCACTGTTTTGTGATCAGTCCGAACAATCGGTTTGCTTACGCAGCGGACTTGGGCACCGACCAGATCGTCTGTTACACCCTGGCCCCGGCCACGGCCAGGCTGACGCCGAGCCCGCAGTCCTTTGTCCGGACTCCGCCTGGCGCAGGGCCACGGCATCTGACGTTTCACCCGAACGGACGGTTCATGTATGTGATCAACGAATTGAAGAACTCCGTGACCCTGTTCGACTTTCTGCCTGATTCGGGAATGCTGGTTGAGCGTCAGTCGATTTCCACTGTGCCGGACAACTTCGAGGGTACAAGTCACACGGCGGATCTGAAGGTCACGCCGGACGGACGGTTTCTGTACGGCACCAACCGCGGACATGACAGCATCGCAGCTTATCGAATTGCGGATGACGGTCAGCTGACCCTGACCGAAATCCAGCCGAGCCTCGGCAAAGGCCCGCAGAATCTCGCAATTACTGCCGATGGAACACTGCTGCTCTGTGCCAACATGCCCGGAAACAATGTTGCAGTATTCCGAATCAATCCGGAAAGCGGAACACTTCTGTCGGCGGGCTCTCCGATCGATATTCCCAGTCCATCGTGTATCCGGATTCTGCAATAGGGCGAATCGCGCGCGACGTCCCTGCGACGGCGGCAACGCAGGCTGTCGGACAATAAAACGAAAAACAAACACCCAGCGAACTCGAAGCCCCGAACTGAGGACCCCGCGGACTCACGAAGGCTTCCGGAATCTGACGGAATGGCAACCGGACTGACTGTGAACTCACGGACGGAGAGACTCTTCGACTGTCCGGAGTTCGTGTTCAACGAAGTTTATTCAGCGGACGGCATTCCGCGGCTTCACTGGCAGAAGTTTCTGAACGCGCTGCGCGTTGTACCGACGGCAGAGTTTGGCCGGCGGAACGAGCAGGCCGACCGGATGCTGCGCGAAAACGGGGTGAGTTACCACTCGACGTCCGGCGGTGGCCCGGCCGCTCGACCGTGGCGGCTGGATCTCCTGCCGATGCTGATCACATCAGCAGACTGGTCGGTGATTGAAGACTCCCTGCAGCAACGAGCGAGGCTGCTCAATCTGCTGATTGCGGACGTCTATGGTCCCCGCAGCCTGATTGCCGACGGTACTTTGCCGCCGGAGGTGCTCTACGCGAATCCGGAGTTCCTTCGCCCGTTCTGCGATATTGGCCGACCCGATCAGGTTCCCATGTTTCTGTACGCTGCAGAGCTGGCACGGTCGGCGGATGGTCAGTGGTGGATCATGGCGGATCGGTCGGAGGCTCCCGCGGGTCCGGGATTTGCTCTGGAGAACCGGATTGTCAGTTCGCGCACGATTCCGGCATCGTTTAAGCAGATTCCTGTGGAACGGCTGGCACCGTTTTTCTTCAGGCTGCAGAACTCTTTGCGCCGTCGAGCTCCACGAGCGACCGACAGCCCGCGGATAGTGCTGCTGTCGAGCGGGCCGGGGCATCCCTATTACTTTGAAGATGTCTACCTCGCGCGATATCTGGGTTATACGCTGGTTGAGGGCGGTGATCTGGCGGTCCGTAACGACATTGTCTTTCTGAAAACGCTGTCCGGTCTGATCCCGGTGGACATTGTGCTCGCGCGATGTGCGGAATCAGGACTGGACCCCCTGGAACTGGGCGGCTATGCGTCCCACGGAGTCACGGGGCTGCTCAACGCGGTCCGCGCGGGCAACGTGGCCGTTGCCAACACTCCGGGCTGCGGAATTGTCGGTGCTCCGGTGTTCATGGCATTTCTGCCGCAGCTGTGTGAGCGACTGCTGGGTGAGCCCTTGAAGCTGCCCTCGATTTCGACATGGTGGTGCGGCGATCCGGCCAGCCTGGAACTCGTGCTGAGCCGACTGCACGACCTCGTCATCAAACCTGCATTTCAGAAGAGCGGTGGTGAAGAGATCATTGTCAGCGATCTGGCGGAAGAACGCCGCGACCGGCTCGCCGCGCGTCTGCGTGCGGAGCCATTTGCGTTTGTGGCTCAGGAGAAGATTACACGGTCAGGAGTTCCCGTCTGGACGGAATCCGGCATTCGCTGCGGCCATGCGGCAGTCCGTGCGTTTCTGGTAGAAGATGAGAATGCATGGCATCTGATGCCGGGCGGGTTAATCCGCATTGCTCCGGATTCCGGTCCGATGCAGTTGTCGGTGGCGGCAGGAGACGGCAGCAAGGATCTGTGGGTCATTGCCGACGGCAAAGTTGATCCGGTCTCGCTGCTGACGCCTCCCGATCAGCCGGCCGACCTGCGCCGTACAAGCGCGCTCTTTCCAAGTCGCGTCGCTGACAACCTGTTCTGGCTGGGCAGGTCTCTGGACCGCTGTGACTTTCTCGGACGGCTGGTGCGTGCACTTGCCGAGCGGCTGATCGGCGAAGGCAGTGTTGACCCCGCAGAGATTCGCTTCCTTACACGGGCGTTAAGCGAACAGGGGCAGCTGGAACCCGGTTTTGTTGTGGATGGCCTGGAATCGCAGCTGCCATCCCTGTCTGACGCTTTGCCCCTGGCAGTGTACGATCCCAATGAGTTCGGCGGGCTGGCGAAAACGGTGCAGGAGCTGACTCGTCTGGCTTCGCTGGTCCGGGACTGGATCAGCCCTGATACGTGGCACCGCATCAACGTCACCGCGGCAGCGTTTCTGATTGATCCGGGGACGGAATTGCGGGATCTGGCCGACGTCGTGAATTCTTCAAATGCCGCGGTCGGCGAAATCGCTTCCGTGAGCGGTCTGATTGCCGACGGCATGAACCGCGGTCCGTCGTGGCGATTTCTGGAAATCGGACGCTGCATCGAGCGTGCCGGAGCAACCGCAAGGCTGCTGCTTTCGGCGGATCTGAAACGAAGGCCTGTCGATCCCGGACTGCTGCGAACTCTGGTCGAAGTTCTGGATGTGCGGATGACTTACCGGTTCCGGTATCGTGATAACCTGCAGCGCAACGCCGTTCTGGATCTGGCGATCACGGACGATACGAATCCGCGGTCGCTGGCGTTTCAGATTGATCGCCTGGTGGCTCATGTCGACCGTCTGCCGGGGTACAATGCCAACCCGCTGCGGTCCGAAGAGATGCGACTGGTGATGCAGGCCGCTCATGCAGTCAGGATGCTCACAGCAGACGATCTCGCCGCCGGTCCACCGAAAGCCGTATTGAGTGCATTGAGAACTGTTGATGACTGCATGATTCGACTGTCGGACACTCTGACCGGCAAGTATCTCGTGCATTCCGGACCGCCGCGACAGTTCACGGATCATTCCGGAGACGCGCCGTGAAGTATCGAGTGACGCATAAGACCAGCTATGCCGGGTCCAGTCATCCTGACAGGCGCAATCTCACGGGCTCGCTCATGGGCATAGAGGTCAGGGGAATGCACGACCTCGGAGCAACC
>JANNGQ010000931.1:0-12565 GCA_031403975.1 Planctomycetota bacterium | reverse complement strand
CAACATCAAATCGCAAATGCACCTGTTCAGCTTTCGCAACACGGCCGCACGATCATCTCGATAACATTCGCACCAGAATGGACGTTTGATCCTGATGACTCCATTCACGCAAACGTCATACCGCAAATCTGTTACAATCCGGACAGGAGGGAGATGCATCAGGTCTGATGTAATCTGTTCCAAGGTGACTGCACGCACTGCGAATCCTTGGGTCGATTGACAATTGGTTGCTGAAGCGGTGAACTTCTTTGGTTAACGCCGGTTCCCGCTGCTGCGGAATTCAGCGGCAGGTGAAGATGTTGACTGCGATCCGGATTCGACGTTTCACGAATGCTTAAGCCAAATCGCTCATTTGGATCAGATTCAGAGTTCCGTCCGATATCAAATCCAACGGCAGCAGCCAGGTTGCGCAGTTTCGCATACAGAATTGCTTCGGCATTACTTCTCACGGCATCCGTCGCATTTCTGTCGCGACCAGTGTGTGGTCAGCAATCCGTTGCTGATCCGGTGGACGCTCGCTCGCAGCCAGAACAGGATTCTCCGCCGACCGGAACTGTTGACGAATTGCCTTTAGCGCCAGCTCACACGGGTGACGTGATCGATTTGCTGAGCGGGGAGTTAGATCAGCATTGGCAGGTCTTCAGTTCGGACCCTGTGACAGAAGCGAACCTCGTTTGGCGGTCCGTTAAGGATTCTCCGGACTCTGAGTGTGTGCTCATCTGCTCGGGAAAACCGAAAGGTTTTCTGTTCACAAAGGATCCGGTCACAGACTTTGAATTGACTTTGGAGTGGAAGTATCCGACTGACGAGAACGGCAACAGCGGCGTACTGGTTTACACTCAGAACGAGCCTCGGATCTGGCCCACGGCCATTCAGGTGCAGTTGCATCAGCCTAAGGCCGGCAGCATTTTCCCCAGCGGTGATGCAACCTCCGACAATACTCACGAGCTGGAATCTGATCTCGCCAGACCGGTGAATTCCTGGAATGAATGCCGTATTGTCAGCCGGAGTGGACGCCTGAGCGTCGAGATCAACGGAAAGAAGGCGGGCGAAATCTCCGGTGCCATGCCCAGCGGCGGCAGCATCGCACTGCAGTGTGAGGGCTCTGAAGTTCATTTTCGCCGAATCCTGATCAAGAAGCTCATGCCGGAGTCGCACGGCGATGCCACAGATCCCGGAGCGATTCCGGCCCGGACTGAGCCGACTGAGCCGATGCCGCCGAGATCGAAGGCCGAAGCTCGCCATCGCAGACGGGACATCCGTCAGGGGCGTTACCACCTGACGCGAATTGCCGCCGAACACTCTTTGCTGGTCACGGAGGAATGCGTCGCCGGACCTACTGTTGACGGTCAATCGTGTCGCAGTACAGCAGAGTTTGCTGACGTCGGGAGATCGCATCGTGATAAATCAGGCTGCAAGGTCGATTAGCTGTCAGAAATGCGGCGGAGTAGTTCAACAGGTGGCAGGGCAGCAGTATCTCAAGTGCAGCTACTGCGAATCGATTCTGGTGAACGGCGAGGCTGCCGTCTCGGTCGACCGCATCACGCCGCTGGGTTCGTCACTTGAGTCCGAGTGTCCGACGTGCCGCAGTGCTTTGCAGACGGGCCAGATGGACGGTCGACCCGCTCTGTACTGTTCAGACTGTTTCGGCATTCTGCTGAAACACGAAGACTTCGGAACGATCGTTCGTGAACGCCGCGCGCGCCGGGCAGGACTTGAGCCGGCGGAACCTCAACCGATTGATCCTGCAGCGTATGAACGGCAGCTGCGGTGTCCTTGCTGCAGAAATCGATTGGAGGCTCACCCGTATTATGGCCCCGGAAACGTTGTCATCGATTCCTGTGCTGAATGCGGCCTGGTGTGGCTGGATCAGGGGGAGATGACGCGCGTCGAGCATGCTTCCGGAGGTTACTCAGGTCTGTTGACGCCGGGAGCTTCGGGCACAGGCAATCTCACAGTTGTCGCCGGAATATCCGTCCCTGACCCGACGGCTGGTACACCGCTGCGAATGCTGGCCGACCTGCTGCTCTGAATTGTGCGGCAGGCTTTCGGCCTGCCGTCTATTCGAACAACGATTGAATTGAGAGTGCTCCTGGCAGGCTGGAAGCCTGCCCCACTTCAGAATGCTCCTGGCAGGCTGGAAGCCTGCCCCACTACCTGATGCGACAATCCCGAAGCTTTATTGGGAGTCGAACAATCAGAAGCCCGGATTTTTCGAAGAAGCCAGGCTTCTCTCCCTGTACGGGACAATTGTCCGGTGCCCGTTATCATTCGCTCCGGCTGATATCCGGCCGATTGAATCCTTGCGGAATGTCCGAGCGATCAATCACCGCCGGACAGGCCGTCAGGGTTCATGGAATGGTGCGAGACTTCACTTCGGAAAGCCTGTCTCACGATCCGATTCACGGCTACATCCCGTTTGTTTCCCGATTCGGACTGCCTGCAGGCGAATCGTCCGAGCAGGATCTGATTGACCATCCGTGGGTCCAGCGGATGAGGCAGATCCATCAGCTGCAGACTGCCTGGTGGGTTTTTCCGTCGGCGGAACACATGCGGTTTCAGCATGTCCTGGGGGTCATGCACCTCGGTTCTCTGACGGTCAATGCCTGGTATGACTCTCTGGCCGATTCCTGCCGGAATGTGCCGTCGCGAGCCTGTATCGAGAGCGTGGTTCGAATTGCCGGACTCCTGCACGACGTCGGCCACGGGCCGTTCGGTCATTTCTTTGACGATCACTATCTCGACCAGTTCGGGCTGACGCACGAAGACATCGGCAGTCACATTATCGAACACGAACTGGGAGACATCATCCGCCGGATTCGCCGCAATCCTGGTGGTCGCCTGCAGACTCTGGAGGAACTGGACCCGAAGCAGATTGCCTGGCTGATCCGCCGACCGTCGGGCCGCGCGGAAGATCTGGACGGTCATCCGGACTGGCTCAAAAAACTGCGCTCGCTGTTCAGCGGTATCTACACGGTGGACAACATGGACTTCGTGCTGCGGGATGCTTTCATGTCTGGCTACAATACAAAGGCCTTCGATATTTCGCGGCTGGTTCACTACAGCTTTTTCACCGAGAACGGCCTGACGATTCACTCCCGCGGCCTGCCGACGTTGATCAACTTTATCGAAACACGGGCGAACCTGTTTCGCACGATCTATTTTCACCGCACGGTTCGGGGTATCGATATCACACTCGAAGATCACTTCGCGGAAACAATGAGTCACCTCTTTCCGGGCAACCCGCTGCAGCATCTGCAGGCCTATCAGGGCCTGACAGAAACCTCCTTTCTGGTGGATGTGGCCCGCTGGGCAGATAATGCTGATCCACAGCTCAAGTCGCTCGGTCAGCACTGGAAGGCAATTTTCAATCGCAATGAAATGTGGCGAATGGCCTGCGAACGTACGATGCACTTTCACAGTGGCCAGGCGGAAAGCACGACGATCTTTTCAGAGCCGGAACTCGTCGAACGGCGAGTCCGCGACTTCCTTCCGAAAGCCATCCGGGACATTCCCCTGCGTGTCGACGTTGCAAAACACTATCATCGCCCAAGCGCCCGCAAACCGGCAGGCAAACAGAATTACTGGTATGACCCGGCCAGCGGACTCTCGCACGAACTGGACGACGACGAACTGTTCCGCAGCCTGCCGACCAGTTTCATCATCTTCCGCATCTACAGCCGCGACCACAGCGCTGATCGGGAACTCAACGCCGCACTTCAGAAAGTCGCGGGCGGTTCAGGCGGGGATACCAAGACGAACATGTGAGCGACGCTGTTCCACGAGCGGCGCGGACAGTTTCGAATAAAGCTCTTGCGGCCTGGATTGACACGAATGAGAGTTTCTGATTCGATCGAATTGTGGATGTGAGGGCTTGATACCATCCGTCACCTCACGCCGCTCCGAGTCCCATCATGCGTCGCCAGGCGCTAATCTGGCCGAGGTGCATCATGATGTGGCCGCCACAGTAGAATGTCTGCAGCGAACCCAGCGTCGGGAACAGAGTTGCCATGCGGCCTTCCATCGGATTCGGCTTCTGGAATGCGTCGTCGGCTGCTGCGCGCAACGCTGCAACGGCCGCTTTGTAACCGCTGAAGAACGACTCTGTCACGGTGGCCATTGCCGGGTAGATTGAGCCAGTCGGATCATCGACACACTTTGCATCCTTGGAGAACACGGCATCAAACCCTTCCGGGGTCGCTGGGCCCGACACGCCCAGCTGGGTCAGTATTCTGGGTCCATAGAGACACAGGTGTCCGTACACAAATGCCGGATGATTGGATTCGATCGGCATTCCGCCCGGCGATGCAAATCTGGCAAACGTCGCCGGTGTCACGCCATTCAGCAATCGTTCGCCATACCCCAAAGACAGTTCCAGAGAATCCGCCATCACGTTTCCCGACGACCTGTTCATGAACTTTCCTCTTCCCGATAGAAACAATCTTTTTAGGAACCGCACGGAATCAAGTGTCAGCCTTCGCAGAGCGAAAGGCGACATACCAGGCAAGTCAGTGTCGTGCGGTGCCATAAGTCCGCAGCGTTACAATACGCCAGGACAACATCCAGCACGCACAACAGCATAGCGGCGTACGCACGGTTAAGGAATCGGTGGAAGGAACTGTTCGGCATACTGTTGCTCGCAGCGCAGAGTTTCCAGCGATTCCGAATGCCGCTCACGATCGGTGTCTGCAGGCTTGAGATGTACGGCTGTCATGCTGCCGAAGTTTCGTGGCAGATCGCGGCCTCGTTGACCTTGAATCGTTGCACCGGCCTGAAATGTATCGTCGACAGGCCGGCACCACTCAATCTTCCCATTGATGACGGCTGGTCCGCGAGTCCCCGATGCTCCGAACAGCGAGAAATTGCGGCTTGCCGGAATCAATCTCTCAGTACGCATTCGCATACCTGTGATCGAATAGTTGAGAATCCGGACGGGATCGAGCTCTCCGCCGCCGTCCATCAGTAGCCACGCCTTCCAGTTGCAGTCGTACCGCAGTGTATTCCTTAGATCGCTCCACGCCGATTCCGTAAGGCGGTCCGGCAGCGGCTGAGCCAGAAATGCTCCGGTCTGCCAGCCGCGACTATGAGGGCGGCAAAAGTGGACGATCGCCCGGCTGGATACGACAGAGGAAACCAGATCACTGAAGATCGCCAGCTGGATCGGCGTGCCGAAACGAAGCGGACGATCCGTCAGCAGCATCAGATCCAGACGCGCCAATTCCAACAGTTTTGCCGGGATCGGCGTTCCGCAGTCCAGACACACGGAGACACTGATCTCCGGATGGCTGAATCGGCTCGGACTTGTGCCGAGCGCAGTTCTGCTGGACGGTGGCGAAAACGACATGCAAGCCCCTCAAGCCGCTGCCACGGCTGTGCTTCCTGGTTCGCATCTGTGGCACAGACTCTCGGCCCGTTTATCGGTCTCCCCACGACACACTGAACCGGCAATGCAGGATCCGGCCGGAAAGCTGGCGACTCCAGGAAAATGAAAGCGGATGCTCGGAGTTTGCCCGTCATGCGGATTCTCAGACGTCACCAGCATGCCGACTTTTGCCGTCACCGCCTGGGCATCTTGTTTGTCGGACCAGGGTGGCGAGGACTCCAACGTCCGGCGATCGTTCGACTGCCTCCCATTCGACCCCAACGGCCCTGGGGACTGTGGGGTGAGTGGAAATTACTTTGTGGGGCAGGCTTTTAGCCTGCCAGACATCGAATGAAATCCAGTGTTGTTGAATGGATCAGGCAGACTGGAAGCCTGCCCCTCCCGCAGCCTTCGTGAGGAGGGTGTCATTCGATCCGCAGATCAAACGGCAGCATCAGGAGAATCGGTTCGTCCGCCAGCAACCGCAGGGCCGTGAAATGCTGCATAACCGGTCGGACAGACTCAGGCAGCAGGCTGGCCCAGGCGTCGAACGGTTGCCTTGCGGGGTGAGTATCCCCCATCAATATTTCCAGAGGACTTTGAGGTCGCGGCAAATCCTCCAGTTCGAGCTTGCTGTCGCTATCGCCGACAAGTTTCCGGGCATGATCAATCGCATCGGCAAGTGTGCCAAGTTCATCGACGAGTCCGAGTTCCTTTGCCTGTCGACCGGTATAGACCCGCCCTCGGGCCAGAGGCTCCAGCTTCTCGACCGTCATTTTCCGTCCGGCAGCGGCTTTCTGAGTGAACTGTTCGTAGACACTATTCAGCATTCGCTGCATCGATTCACGTTCGGATTCTGTAAAGCTCTGCGTCATGCTCATCACCGTGCTGTTCTTTCCTCGGCGGATGACGGAGGTCGTGACTCCGACTTTTCGCATCAGACCGTCGAAGGCAATCTTGCCGCCGACGACGCCAATCGAACCTGTCAGTGTGCCCGGCTCTGCGAAGATCGAATCCGCTCCCATGGAAATATAGTATCCACCGCTGGCTGCCGTATCGCCCATGCTGGCGATGACAGGTTTGCCGCTGGATTCCAGTGCCCGCCAGATCAGATCACTCGCCAGTGCGCTCCCACCGGGACTGTCGACGCGAAGCACAATCGCTTTGACGTTCTCGTCCTTTGACAGTTTGTGAATCAGCGGCACAATCTTGTCGGAGCTGATTGCCGATTCTGCAAGCAGACTCAGCGGATCGCTTCCTTCGACGATCGAGCCTTCCAGGCGGATCACAGCGATGCGGGGACGTGTGCTGCCGGAATCCGAGGGACTACCCGACAGGATCTGCAGCAGTGTGAACAAGTCCAGTTCCGTGCTCATCTTCTTTTTGCGGTAATCTTCCCGCAGCCGCACGTCGACCGATTCGTCGTCCCCTGCGATCAGCGAGACCAGCTCATCTTCATAAGCCAGGTCATCAATCAACCCCAGCGATTTGGCACGAGCAGCTCCGATCAGGCCCTCGTCGATGATGCCCTTGACGGTTTCTTCCGGCAACTTTCGGGCGGCCGCCACCTGGGCCACCATTGTCGTGTAGTAGTCATCAAGGATGGACTCCATTTCCAGCCGGAACTCGTCACTCATTTCCGTGCGTGTATAGGGCTCCGCAGCAGACTTGAACGCGCCGACTCGCAGCATGTCGGCCTTAATGTCGAGCTTCTCGAAGAGGTTTTTGAAGAAAGTGACTTCCGCCCGCAGACCAGTCAGCATCAAAGTGCCGGACTCCGGGACAATGATCCGGTCGCATGATGCAGCCAGCAGGTAATCCATGTTGGACGCATCATCCATGCGAGCCCAGACAGGCTTCCCGGCCGTTTTGACTTTCATGATCGCAGACTGCAGTTCATTCAGCCGAGCCCAGCCAATGCTGACGCCGTTAATGTGCAGCAGGACCCCTTTGATCGACTTGTCCCGCGCGGCCTGATGCAGCCGATCCATGCACGTCGGCAGGCTCTCGACCAGGTCGCCGAACAGTCCTGGCATGGATGTTCCCTCCGGATAGGCTCCGGTGAGTTCGATTTCCGCCCAGTCAGCGCGAGCTTTGCGATCGCTGGACTTCTCGTCGGATGTCGGTTTTGTGATTTCGTCGTCTGCGAAGGTACCGGGTCCCCCGGTCGAAAGCACAACAATCACGAGACAGACAAACAGGCGAATCAGAACCGAATCATGAGTGAGCATCATCGTGGAGACCTTAGATTACATCCGGCGGACCTGGCAGACCGACTGGGGCCGAGCATCGTTCCCGGGGGGAGTCTAGATCGTGGCCGGATTGCTCGCCATGCTGATCTTGATCCTCACCAGCGCGATGCGTCAGGGAGGAAACTCGCTTCGTGGATTTGATGCCAGTGGCATCCCTCGCTGACGCTTGGGGTTGGTATATTTGTGGCAAATCTGACTCACTCAGCTGAAATTCCGGTCACCAATTGGAAGGAATCTGCGACCTCTCTGAGAATCGCGACGCGGGTGAACTCACACGATCGCGGAATCCGCCATCTCGTTTCCCGAATCAGGTGCCCCATGAAAGCAATGGCCAATTCCGCAGTTTCTGACTTTGGACTCTGGGAGCAGGTCATCCATCGTGACGTCGCGGCATTCGAACAGATCGTTCATCGTTATCAGTCTGCAGTCGCCGGCGTGGCCTTCAGCATTCTGCGCGATTTTCCAGCCAGTCAGGATGTTTCTCAGGAAACGTTCTGGGCGGCCTGGCGAGACAGCGGCAAGCTCAACGATGTCAATCGGCTCGGTCCGTGGCTGTGCGGCATCGCCCGCAACCTCGCCAGAGACTGGCAGCGAAAAGAGCATCGACAGCCCGATGCGACCAGTCAGACAATCCATGAGCCCGAAGCGTTGAACGCTGATCCGATCGAGCATTCGATTTCCGCCGAAGAGCATTCGATTGTGCAGCAGTCGCTCGAAGCGATGCCGGAGGACTACCGAGAAGCGATCGTATTGTTCTACCACCAGGATCAAAACGTGCGGCAGGTCGCCAAGTCGCTGGACATCAGTGAAGACGCCGCGAAGCAACGGCTGAGTCGCGGCCGGGCGATGCTGCGGGACCGCGTGGCAGCGGTGGTCGAAGATGTTCTTCAGAAATCGAAGCCGGGCCGTTCATTCACGGCGAGCGTTATCGCGGGCATCACGGTCGTATCGGCGGCAGCCAGGGCGGGCACGGCCGCGGCAGCTCCGATGATGACTGCGAGTGCGGGGGCAGTTTCTGCTACCGCAGCAAAAGCCGCCGCCGGAACCGGCGCAGCTCTGGGAGTGTCCGGAGGGCTCGTGGGAGCGGCAGCAGGCCTGGGAGGCGCATGGCTCGGAACCTGGTTGCCTCAGCAGCTCGCTCCGACTCTGACCGAACGCGAATTGCTGAAAGCCGCCGGACGGAAGATGATGATTGTTTCCATCGCCTGCACATTACTGCTGCTTGCTTCGGGGCTACTGTTTCTGATTCCATATGGCTGGATCGGCTATCTGATCGGCGCAGGTGTCCTGGGCGTCGCGTTTGCGACGTACATAGTCATGCTGACGGTCAGGACGAATCAAAAGATGCAGGAGATCCGCAGTCGAGTCCGACCTGAAGACGATCCGAACCCATCAGCACTTCGATCCCGCTGGATTGACGGCAACGGTCGCGGCCGACTGAAGGGCCGTAAGTACACAAGTCCGTTTTTACTGTTTGGAATTCCGTTGATCGACATCCAGTTCAGCGATCCGATGACGGACCAGCTGACGTCACGAATCACTGCTCGCGGCTGGATCGCGGTTGGTGACAAGGCTCGCGGAATACTGTTCGCATGTGGCGGCTCTGCGATGGCACTGGTTGCGGTGGGAGGTGTTTCGGTCGGAGCAATCGCTGTCGGCGGTGTCTCGCTGGGGCTTGTTTCCCTGGGAGGAGTGGCGGCAGGAGTTCTGAGTTTTGGAGGACTCGGTATCGGCTATGACGCAATCGGCGGAGGAGCGATCGGCTGGCACTCCGCCGCCGGAGGCGGCGCGGTGTCGGTCCATGCGGCTTACGGCGGAGCGGCTGTGGCGAGAGACTTCGCTGTCGGCGGCCTGGCGATCGCGGAGTCTGCGAACACGGAACTCGCGAAACAGACACTCAACGGGATGCGGTCGAAGCAGCTCATGGACTGGTACATACAGCATCGGACTTTGCTCCTGGTATTCATCGTTGCGGTCTCATTGTTCCCGTTGGCAGCAGCTCCGCTGATCTATCGACGCGAAAAAACTGTCGATGCAGAACTCTGACCACGGAATCAGTCCACTCCGGGCACTCCGATCCTTTGCCGGACAGTCCGCGGAACCGCTGGCAATCGTCATCTCAAACAATAATCTTCCGGCGATCGATTTGAAGAGGCGATCCGTTAATACAGACTGCGGAATGCGGACTTTCTGACGAGGATATTCATGAACGAATCGAGACACACGAGGAGACGTCACCCGGTGTTGATGTTGTTTCTCATCGTGCTGTCGGGAATCACTGTCGGGATCTGCGGGTTGGCACTGCTGAGCTGGACTTCGGTACGACCGGACAATCGGGGAGTCCGGAACGGACGGCTGGCGGCTTGTCCGGATCATCCGAACTGCGTTTCGACTCAGGCCGAAGACCGTGAGCACTGGATTGCTCCTCTGACGGCGTCAGTCGACGCCGGACCGTCGATTGCGATCCTCGCGGAGATCGTTCGCGGATTACCTCGGACGAGCGTCGTCGAGCAAACCGGCGACTATCTGTACGCCGAATTCCGGAGCCCGATCTTTCGCTTTTGTGATGACGTTGAATTCTTCGCTGAGCCTGAAACGCACCGCGTTCATTTTCGTTCGGCATCCCGCGTTGGCCGATCGGATCTGGGTGTCAATCGTGCACGGATGGAACTGATTCGCCACCGTTTCGACGAGGCTGCCCGGGCAAATCGCAAACAGGCGACGCGCCGGCTCTGAACACTGCAGAAGTCTAAAGCGAACCGGCCAGGCTATACCTCGCGCGGCATTGATTGACTTGTAGCCGGATTCGTGAGAATTCGGAGGCTGGCCGGTTATTCAGCCCGGAGTCTCACGACTTCGGCTACAACAAAATGTCTCATTCGGTTCCGCGCGCAGTATATACTGAACAGCATCCTCCGCCAGGTGCGCAGGAGTTCAGTGACTTGTTCCACGGCATCTTTGCCAGAATCATCCCCATGCCGCAGGTGTTGCTGAGCCCGGAGAACGTCAACCCCGCTCCGATGAAACCGGGGATGATCAGGAACCACGGGTTGACGACTGCCATCGCGCTGCCCAAGAATGTCAGCAGTCCGGCAGCGATCCGGACCTGTCGTTCCAGAGAGATCATTTTTCTCTCACCGCGATTGACCGGCAGTCCGGACTGCTCCCATGCGAGAGTTCCGCCTTCGACATTGACGACGTTTGTAAATCCGGCCTTCTCAAACAGTCTGCAAGCCTGTGCAGATCGGCCACCCGAGCGGCAAATCACATACAGGGGTTCATTCGCTTTCGATCCGCGAGATTCCATGATCGCCGTCGGATTCAGCGTATCCAGAGGCGCAAGCAGTGCGCCGACGGCGTGCATCTCGTAGAACTCCATCGGTGTCCGCACGTCAATCAGATCAAAGCCACCCTGGCGGCTCAGCGGGGCAAATTGCTGGACTGTGATTGTACTGCTCATGTGGACGTCCTTTGAAACTCAGAGCACTCGCTCACGCATTGATCCGGTAGATTTCTTATTGCCGATCGCCGTTCAGTGCGATCCCCCGATAACTCTACGATTCTTCGTCGTTCCCGTCTAATGGCATCAAATCTGATCCAGCGTGGCGGACTGCGTCTTCAGCGTCGAGATGATTTCATCGGTACTCCCCGGATCGACTGCCCGACAGGATTCGGTCAGCATCCCCGCCAGCTCTGCCAGGTCCCGTCGCCATTCGCGGGCATCAAGCCGGGGTGGCTCCAGCTGTGCAAATTCACCGCACAGCAGGATCATTTTCAGACAATGGCGAAACAGAATGCCTTCCTGCTTCGTCAGGTCGCGAGCCTTCACATAGCGGTCGAAATTGCCTCCGAACCGCAACAGATCACCGACGCACCACACACTGCGCTGCACGACATCGGAAACCCCCGGATAGTCGTTGTGAAACAACAGCCGCATTCGATCACTCAGCGGCAGCGGCCAGACTTTGCGGCGAGTCGCTTCGTCGAAATACCCCGTTAGATCCTGCGGCGTGACCAAGCCGCGCGTGAGTAACAGTGGATTAAGAAACTCCAGGGATAAGGGCCCTTCCGGCATCACTTCGACTGACGGCACTCGCACCGCTCCGGCCACTGACGACGGGACGTCAAGGACGCTTTCCAGCAACTGCAGTCGCTCTTCGTGATTGGCTCTGTGAATGTGCTCGGCGAGGAACACTCCGTACAGCGGGTTGATGCTCCGAAACGCAAACAGCAGCGGCATCTGCGCCGTGGCAATTGCGAGCCGTGGTGAGTAGACAACCTCATCGAATGCCGTCGCATTGCCCTGCTTCGTTTCCTTTTGAGCTTTCGGACCACTCGACGACGACTTTTGCGAAGGGCCCGTGCGGGCTTCCTGAATCAGTTGACCAAGCAGGCCCGGGCTTGCTGACCGCAATTCGGGTTCTGAAACTTGGTCGATAATATCAGCGTCGCTATTACCATCATCGTTCCCAAGTCCCTTCTCCCCCGCTTCGGGGGAGAGGGTGGCCGAGAGGCCGGATGAGGGGGTTCGCGGCTGGTATTCGCCGTCGATGCTGTCTGCGACCTCCGGACTTTGCGAAGCGCTCTGCGATTCATCAACGCCAGTACCGAACTCGTCACAGCCTGTGGAGACTCCTCCCGGAGCTGACGCCGCCGGGCTCGCCTGGTCATCGGCTTCGCCATCGGATTCAGCGACCGGACCTACGTCTTCGTCCGTCACCGGCGAAAGATGCGATGATAACCACCGGCTTTCCTTCATCGACGCCGGTGCCGTGATCATTCCCAGCAGCTCGCCTGAGACATCGCCCGCCGGCAGTGAATGGAACACCGGTCCTGCTGAAGCTGCCGTTCCTGTCATAGCCTTCGACACCGGCGGAGGCGGATCGAGAGTGACGAAACCGCCAGCCTCCAGAGTCAACAGCATCCGCACGATCTGCTTCTCTGCATCGTC
>JANNGQ010000930.1:0-2901 GCA_031403975.1 Planctomycetota bacterium | reverse complement strand
CAACATACTCGAGCTGAATCTGTTTGACAGTTGTGCCGATGGGGGCGGGATCGAGCTGACTTTCCGTCGCGGCGCAACGCGAATCACCTCCCATTCGGATGCCTCAAGGAGATCCATCATGGGTGATCATTGGTTTCGCGGCGAGGCAGTCGGGATTGCACCGGCGCGTCCCGGTGGGCATCTCCATGATTTCGGAGACGGGATTTACCTGACGGATTCGCAGCAGGTGGCTCAACAGTATGCAACGACTCGTGCAGGGGCAGACACTGGTCGTGCGCGAGTCCTGCACCTTCGGGTCGACTTTACAAGACTGAGGGTGCTGGACCTTCGTGTTGATGCACGGTGGCAGTCTTACATGAATTCATTGGGTCCGGGGCGTTTGGAAGCCGTGATTCGTGGCGCGAATGAAAACTACAGCCGAGTGTTTCAGGCATTTGTTCAACAGAATCGGATCGACCTTCGGCAATACGACGCCGTCGTTGGACGAGAGTATGTGCGTGGCGGAAACCAGCTCTGCATATTGCACAAAGAGGGTCGGTTGTCCCCGCTTGGCCAGCGGGTCAGAGAAACACTGCGGCCGATAACCGTGCCTGCAGCAGTCGTGAACACTCAACGAGCGACGCGAGTCGCACGAGCGGCTCGTGCAGCCCGCGGGGCCATGCGAGGTATGGGGCGAGGTGTCGTCCGGGGAGTGATGGGTGCGGCAGTGGGATTGGCGATGATGGAAGTCCGGCGCTGGGCCGAAGATCATTACGTCAAATCGCAGCTTGAAGCCCTTGAGCCGAGAATTGCGGATGCCATCGCCGGGCACCGGGTCGAGATCGCTCAACTCATTCTGAATCACCGGGAGGCCTTTGCGAACGTGACACTTGAGTTTGAGACCGTGACGTATCGGGAGCCGGAAGTCATCGGAACGGTCACGCAGCAGTGCATGCCTGAGGTTCATCTGCTGGGCGTTGCGATCAGTCCCTCAAACATCAATCACTCCGGAGCATCAACGCGGAGCGGTTCCTACATGATGCGGATTGATTCAATGCCATGCACATACTCAGAATCGGTGAGTTTGCTGGAAAGCGACCTGCTGGAATACGAAGGTCTGCGGCAGGAACTGCACGCCGTTGAAAGCGGAGCTCCACAATGGGGAACTTCGCAACGCGCAACAAGGGAGGCAATGCGGGGACGAGATGACGTCCTTGCACTGGTCGAGCGCTGGGCCAATCCGGATCGCGGATTCGAGTACCTGTCGCGGTAGTCTGGTGTGGAAACGGTGTCACTGGTGTGGATACGGTGTCAGACCCCAAAAGCCGGGAGGGACCGCAGGGTGCTGCGGAAAATGAAAATTAAAGGGGTCTCATTGATTTCCGTTAGCAACGGGTAAACAGCAACTTTCGTGGCGGTGGCTTCCAGCCGCTGTTTCAACGTAGATACTCGGCGGATGGAAGCGACCGCCACGGGCTGAAAGCTGGCTGGAACGGCTGATTTATGCGATGGTCGCAATGCCGAATCACTGGTATTTTGTCGTGCGGCCAGAATCCTCGGATCAGGTGAGTGAGTTTGTCAGTCTGCGGACGGTCATGCACTCGATGTGTTGGCATGCCTGCGCCGAGTAAAGAAATTACCGATATCGTCCAGGTAGGAATAGATCACTGGAATCGCCAGGAGCGTCAGCAACAGAGACAGTGTCTGACCACCGACGGCAAGCACGGCAATCGAGCGACGCTCTTCGGCCCCGGGCCCAGTCGCAATCAACAGCGGCAGCAAACCGGCCACGAACGAAATGGTGGTCATGAGGATCGGTCTCAGCCGGTCGCGATTGGCGATCAGGATCGCCTCGTTGCGCTCGATGCCCCGGGCTCGCAGTGAGTTCGTATGGTCAACCTGCAGGATCGCATTCTTCTTGATGACGCCGAACAGCACCAGGATTCCCATCGCGGAATACAGATTGAGAGTCTCGCCCCCCCAGTAGAGGCTCAGCAGGCCGAATGGTACAGCGAGCGGAAGTGAGAGCAGAATCGTGAAGGGGTGCACCAGGTGTTCGAACTGGGCGGCCAGCACGATATACATGAAGATGAACGAGAGCACGAACATCCACATGAAGTCCTGCATTGTCCGTTCCAGCTCACGTCCGCGTCCGAGCACCCGCATTTCGAAACCCGCGGGGACTCCCAGTTCCTCGGCGGCATTCTGCAGTGCCTTGATGCGGTCGCCGAGCGCGTAGCCCGCGGCGATGTTGGCCCGCACAGCCACCATCCGCTGGCGATCCAGCCGGTCGATGCGCGCAGCGGCCTGATCAAACGTGAAGGAAACGACATTGTCGACGCGCGTCGGAACGGTATCAGGCAGCGTCTGCGAGAGGTTCGCGCGCCGGGCAGCGACGGGACTGGGTCTTGCCCGCACGTAAAGTTGTGAGATGGAAGCGACATCGCGCCGGTCAATCCCAACCAATCGCAGTTCCACGTCGTATGCGTCGTCGACAGCCGCGTCGCGATAGCGCGATACACGGTCATCGCCGCCGACCGCGACACGCAGAGTGTCGGCAATCTCCTGCACTTCCACACCCAGCGCGGCCGCCCGTTCGCGGTCGATGTTGACCAGCAGTTCTGGCTTGTCCAGGCGCAGAGTGGAATAGACGTCAACAATGCCCGGAATCTCACGAGCTTTCTCAACCAGTTCGATACTGAACGCCACCAGGGCAGCGATGTCAGGACCTGTCACAGAAAAGTCGATATCGACAGGCGCGCCCTGACGTAACGAAGTGAGGTTGCGCACGGAAACATTGACGCCGTGCAGCGACTTCAGCCGCGCGCGAACCTCGGCCATCACGTCCTGCTGGCTGTAGTTACCACGGAACGCTTCTGCGGGATCACCCTGTAGAAGTCCGTTCCATAATCGTGCCGACCG
>JANNGQ010000929.1:0-3857 GCA_031403975.1 Planctomycetota bacterium | reverse complement strand
GATTGAATGCTCCGCCACCGAATGCGCCGCGGTGCTGGAATCGCTGGATCTTCTGAAGGAAATCGGCTTTGAGATCCAGGATTTCGGAGGCACGACGATTCTGCTGTTGGCGCACCCGATACTGATCCCCCGCGGCAACCTCACACGGATTGTGAAAGACTTCGCCGAGCAGCTTGTGCAGAACGACGGGAAAATGACTCGCCGCGACCTGCTGGACCACATGCTCCACACGATGGCCTGCCGGGCCGCGATCAAGTCGGGCCAGCGGCTGACCCCTGAAGAAATGCAGGAACTGCTCCGCCAACGTCACCTTGTCGACGATTCCCACCATTGCCCGCATGGCAGGCCGACGTCGCTGACGCTGAGTCGAGGTACTCTGGACCAGCAGTTCGGACGACTCGGGTAGGCTGCGATCACGTGTGGTCCAGTCGATTCTATCCATTCGTATCGAAACAACCGGCGATGCGGTCCGAAGTCATCAATGTAAGCAGCAGGACCCCACGTTCCCGGAGGATGGTCGACAATTCATTGGCAGTTGGAGACACGACGTTGAGGATCTGGCCATTCGGTTGACCTCTCGATCTGGTTCGTTTCTCTTGTTGATTCGCCGCTATCAGCGTCCATCAGCGTTCATGAGCGGTTCCAGACCGCTGATAGACGCTGATGAATCGCGGTAGAAACCGGCAGTCGGGCCCGGTGCGAGGACATTCATGCACGTCAGTTGTGGAGATACGAATGGATCCTGCCCGTTGAGTGTGGACAGCCGGATTTCCTCGAATCCTGTCGAAAACGCACGTCAACCAGACAATTCGGACGTCCGCCCAAGTCCTTCCCCGTGCGAATCTGCTCGGTGGCCGGTATGCTGAGAACGCTGTGATGCCACTCCATGTCCCAGAAGGAGCCGTCCGCTTGAGATTGATCCTGCTGACCATAACCCTGACGGTATCGTTGTCGGGTGCTTCTGCGGACGAGCCCGTGAGAGTGTTGTCCCCGCAGGCAACGGCCGCCGAAATCGACCGATTGTTGACTGACGCCTGGACGATGAACGGCGTCGAGCCGGCTCCCGAAGCGGATGACTCGGAGTTCGTGCGGCGACTTTATCTGGATCTGGCCGGTCGCATCCCGGCGGCCTCGGAGGCTCGTGATTTTCTCGCCGGCACATCACGCTCCAAACGCAGCGAACTGGTGGAACAGTTGCTCGACGGTCCGGCCTTTGTCCGGCACTTCACAATTATCTGGCGCAATGCCCTGATTCCGCAGGCGTTCAACGAACCGTTCACACGCCAGCTTGTGCCGGGATTTGAAGCATGGCTGTGGAAGCATTTTTCCGAAGAGTCGCCCTACGACCGGATCGTCCGCGAACTCATCACCACTCCGATTGATTTTGGTAACGACCCGCAGGCGGTGCTGACCTCAGCCACGAGTCCGAGTGCCTTTTTTATCGTCAGACAGCTGCAGCCTGAGAATCTCGCTGCCGGCACATCACGGGCGTTCCTCGGAGTGCGTCTGGATTGTGCTCAGTGCCATGATCATCCGTTCGACAAGTGGAAACGGAATCAGTTCTGGAGCATGGCGGCGTTCTATTCGGGATTCAAACCTCCGGAAGGTGTCGATCCCGAAAACCCGGCGATGATGATGAATACGAAAGAGAGCCTGGAATCCCGTTCCATCAAAGTCCCCTCCACCGGCGAAGTCGTTCCTGCCGTCTTTCTGACAGGTGCAGAGCCGGAGTGGAAGGAGTCTTCGGCACCTCGCCAGGTGCTGGCCGACTGGGTCACGGCGAAAGACAATCCATGGTTCGCAAAGATGGCCGTCAACCGGCTGTGGGCTCAATTTCTGGGACAGGGCATCGTGCAGCCGGTGGATGATTTCTCGGACAACAATCCACCGTCGCATCCGGAAGTCCTGAGCCTCCTGGCCGAACAGTTTACCGCTCATGACTTCGATCTGAAGTTCCTTGTTCGCACCATCACGGCGACTCGCGTGTATCAGACGACCAGTCGGCAGACTCACGCCAGCCAGGCCGATCCGACACAATTCGCTCGTGCCGCCCTGCGCGGGCTGACCCCGGAGCAGTTTTTTGACAGTCTTGCTGAGGCCATCGGTTACTACCAGCCCTATCGCACGGACAAT
Organism: Planctomycetota bacterium; assembly: GCA_031403975.1. Classification (GTDB taxonomy): domain Bacteria; phylum Planctomycetota; class Planctomycetia; order Planctomycetales; family Planctomycetaceae; genus SXXK01. The sequence continues at coordinate 1,724 of JANNGQ010000929.1, read as the reverse complement.
CCGTTCGTCATTGATGCCGACACTCCGCGAGGTCGCTTTCTGGAACTCTTCCGCGACGAAACAGAATCGCCGTTGCTGAAAGAGACGACAATCCTGCAGGCTCTGGCGATGATGAACGGTGACTTCGTCGACAACGCAACGACAATCGAAAACAGTCAGACGCTGCGAGCCGTCGCCGAATTCCCGCTGATGACTGATGAAGAACGACTGGAGACACTGTTCATCGCAGCCCTCAGCCGCCGACCGACGGAATCAGAAAAGCTGACATTTGGCAAATACATCGCAGACGGCGGTACATCGCAGAATCCGAAAGAAGCCATGACGGATGTTTTCTGGGCGTTGCTGAACAGCAGCGAGTTTTTGTTGAACCATTGAAGCTCCCGCTCCGCAATTCTCCGCGATTCAGTCTTACTCTTAATCCTACTCTTAATCTTAATCGATTCACTCCCGATGCCCCGCTTCGACCACGAAAGACTTAACGTCTACCAGGCAGCGATTCGCCTTGTCGCGTGGATCACGGAATTCTTGAGCCATGTTCCGAAATCGTTCGCCGTTCATAATCAACTTGATCGTGCATCAACTTCGATCCCCTTGAACATCGCCGAGGGCAACGGAAAATTCACCCCGACCGACCGCTGTCGGTTCTTTGACATCGCGCGGGGCTCGGCGCTGGAGTGCGCTGCGTGTCTGGATGTGTTGGTCGCGAAACGGGTTACTGAGTCTGGAAGTATCGACCCGGGGAAAGACATGCTCGTGGAGATTGTGTCGATGCTGGTGGGGTTGATCAGGGCGAATTCGGAGACGAGAACGGTGTAGGGCAGAGTCGATTAAGAGTAAGAGTAAGAGTAAGAGTAAGAGTAAGAGTAAGAGTAAGATTAGGTGAATCGCATGAAACCAATGCTCACACGACGCCATTTCGCCAAATACACCGGTCTTTCGTTGCTCGGTGCCTCTGCATCCGGATGGCTTCCGCGGCTCGCTGCTGAGATTCAGCAGGCCGGAACAAATCCACCGCGCTCGTGCATTCTGCTCTGGATGTCGGGCGGGCCGAGTCAGATGGAGACGTTTGACCCGAAAGAGGGAAACGAAAACGGCGGACCGACGAAGGCGATCGACACCAGTGTTCCCGGGATCCGCATCGCTGAAAACCTGCCGAAGGTCGCAACGGTGATGGAACATCTCGCCCCGATCCGGTCGATGTCGACGAAAGAAGGCGACCACACTCGTGCCACGTATTACATGCGCACCGGCTATCTGCCGCAGGGGCCGATTCAGTATCCGGCGATGGGTTCGTTTCTCGGCAAGCAGCTGAAGAAAGCGGAATGCGATTTGCCGACGTTTATCAGTATCAATCCGTTCCGAGCCTTCAGCCCCGCTGCGTATGGTCCCGGGTTTCTCGGTCCGGCGTGGTCTCCGCTGGTCGTGGCTTCGGAGATGACAGAGGACGATGAGATATCGTTTGAAGTACGGAATTTGAAACCGTCCGATCGGTTGTCGGCAGCTCAGGTCGATTCTCGATTGAGTCTGCTCAGTAATCTCGAGCATTCGTTCCTCACCGAACGGCCCGGCGGACCTGGCAGCAGCCATCTGCAATCGTACGAGCAGGCCGTCCGCATGATGAAATCCGACGCCGTCAGCGCATTTGCACTGGATCAGGAAGATGACATGCTGAGGGATTCTTACGGACGCAATCCGTTCGGTCAGGGCTGTCTGCTGGCTCGGCG
>JANNGQ010000928.1:0-5898 GCA_031403975.1 Planctomycetota bacterium | reverse complement strand
ATATTGAATGTGATCCTGTTCCTTTTCTCACCTGCCCGGGCTGGCGGGACGCAACTGCAACCCGACGAGTGTGCGTTCGGTGTTCGACAAGTCGCCGACGATTCTGCGCAGCGGTTCCGGCAGCTTCCGCACCAGCGTCGGGATTGCCACAATCTGGTCACCCGCCGCCAGTTGTGGATTCTGCATGAGGTCGATCACCTCGATCCGATACCGGCCCAGCAGGTGTTCCTCGCAAAGTCTTTTGAGATTGGCAAAGGCAGTGATGGATTTCGGCGTCTGTCCGGCAATGTACAGCCGCAGTTCCCATCGTTCGGTCTCTCCGTGGCAGATGCTGCCGGCATCCGAACCGACGCTGGCAGCGTCGGCCACGACAGTTGTTGCCGCACTGGTCCTTAGCGATGTCTGGTCAGAGAAACTGGTGGACGTATTCATTTGCGACTCCGTGATGTCTTGAGAGAACCGGCGAACGGCTCGGCAGACTTCTTCCCGTTTTCTTTCGGCCCGCTGTCGACCTGGCGGCTGATCCCCATGCGGTCCCGATCCTGTCTGTGAGTTTCCTCACGCGACTGTTCCTGGTCGATGACCCGTTTCGCCAGTTCTTCTTCCGCCTCGAACTCCTTCTGCAAGACGACGATCCGGGCCTCCAGAGCCTCACGCTTCAGTTCTCGCTCCCGCTGCTTGGCTTCGACTTCCTGGTGTCGGAGCAGACTGGCGGCTTTTTCCGTGGCTTCTCTCGCCTGCCGCGCCGAGCCGGTGAGAACGCCTTCCGCACCGAGATACACATTCTGCAATTCCACACCCTTGTCGGTGAGCAGGAACTCGCGGAGTTGGTTAGAGTGAGCCATGCCGCGCGACTTGAGGACGTACATCACCCGATTCCGCTCGCCGTCCAGTTCCAGGTCGCGCAGGAACAGCCAGGTATCCACGAGCGAGCTGATTTCGACATTGGTCTGTTCGAGGGCTTCGTCCCCACTCGTCAGGCTCGTGAGCAGTGCGGTGATCTCCTGCATCTTCAGGAAGTCGATCAGTCGAATCAGCATGACGTTGGCGTCCCCAGGCGTGCCCACCGAGGCTATGCTGGTGACGGGGTCCATGACCACCACGCGTGGCTGGAACTCGCGGACCAATTTGTGAATGGTCGCCAAGTGCATCTCCAGGCCATGAATCGCGGCGCGGCAGGAGTGGATGTGCAGTAAGCCCTGCTTCACCCACGGCGCCAGGTCGATGCCGATGGAACGCATGTTGCGCATCAGTTGACCTGGCGACTCCTCGAACGCGAAATACAAGCAGCGCTCCCCGCGCTGACAGGCTGCGGCAGCGAAATGAGCGGAGAGACTGGTCTTGCCGCAGCCCGCCGTGCCCGACACGAGGACCGTGCTCCCCCGGAAATAACCCTCGCCGTCGAGCATGGAATCCAGCCGGGGGATGCCACTCGAAATCCGTTCGGAGCTGGCCTCGTGCTGCAATCCCAGAGACGTGACGGGCAAAACGCTGATGCCTTCCTCGTCGATCAGGAACGGGTACTCATTCGTGCCATGCGTCGTGCCACGGTACTTCACGATCCGGAGTCGTCGTGTCGACATCTGGTCCGTCACCCGATGGTCGAGCACGATGACGCAGTCCGACACATACTCTTCCAGACCGTGTCGGGTGAGCATCCCGTCGCCGCGCTCGCCGGTCATGACGGCCGTCACGCCTTTGTCCTTCAGCCAGCGGAACAGGCGGCGCAGCTCGCCTCGCAGGATGCTGACGTTGGACAGACCGCCAAAGAGGGCTTCAATCGTGTCCAGCACGACCCGCTTGGCGCCGACGGAGTCGATCGCGTAGTTGAGTCGGACGAACAGCCCCTCCAGGTCGTATTCGCCGGTCTCTTCGATCTCATTCCGCTCGACCCGCACGAAATCCATCGCGAGCTTTTTTTGCTCGACGAGATCGTCCAGGTCGAAGCCGAGCGAGCGAACGTTCTGAGTCAGTTCCTGGGTGGTCTCCTCGAAGGACATGAACACGCCGGGTTCGCCGAATTGCGTGGCGCCCCGGACCAGGAATTCCATCGCCAGAAGCGTTTTGCCGCAGCCCGCACTTCCGCAGACGAGTGTGGGTCGACCACGTGGCAGGCCACCTCCGGTGATTTCATCCAGTCCCTGGATGCCAGTGGGGGCCTTGGCGAGGCCAAGGTTCGCAGGCGTCGGTTGATTGAGTGCTTTGCTTATTTTGTTCTTCATGACTACCCAACGTTCACTTTCCTCCCGTGGCACTCAACTCAAGTTCGTCGAGCGCACGGCTGGCCGTGTGATCCGGGCAAAAAAAAAGCCGACGTGGCTGAATTCCTCTGTAAGGAACCCCACCACGTCGGCTTACTCGTTAACCAGCCCCCGGCACGACCGGGTTGCCCTTCAATGAGTCATCCGAAACTGAATTCGTGATCCGACGGAGCCGATTTCTGACTGAATTCAGACTCCGCACGGCAAGCATGATAACGTTCCCACCTGCGAAACGGGAGGGGTAACTCTATGATTGTAATTCAAAGTGTCGACTTTTCTTTCGTGGAGCACGATGCCATCGTGCTCATTGCTGGGCACGTTGTGGGGAACGTTGTGCAGCACGTTGTGGGGCACGTTGAAAACGTGCCCCACGGAGTTACATGAAAAATGTCGGCACATCAATCGACGCCGGGAGCGACTTGCCGCCGAGTCCGTGCCTGTCGAGTGCAAACAACGGACCGATTTCGACATCGACTCCTGGAGCCACTTTTGTTCCGGCGTCCTGCAACCAGCCGGTGTGCAATCGGACCATGGCAGCGCGAGCCGTGGCGGCTGAATCGGTCATCATCGAATCGGGGTTCTTCAGGGGCGCAAACGTTGCTGCTCGGTCAGACTCGACGAGTACTGACCGGTCGCTGTGGTGCATGAGGTCAAAGATGTATCGTCTGAATTCAATCGCATTGAGTTCTTCGGGCTGCTGGATTCGTCCTTGCGCATCGAGGTGGGCTGCCTTTCTGCGGACGGCATGCGCGGGAAGCGCGCCGGGACGGCTGGCGATCCGGTTGAGAAAGGAAACCCGGAACAGGTGGGCTCCTGTGTTGCCGACCCAGAAGAGCGGTGAACCATCGTCGTCTGTGCCAGTCGCAAAGGTTTTTGGAAGTTCGTCATACTCCAGGATCCACTTCTTAGGGCCACGGGAAACAAGCATACCAATTCTTTCGGTCGAGCTGGCGCGTCTCACAACCTGTGCCGTAATGTCGGCATTGGCAAGCAAGTGTTGACCGATCATTTCCGGGTCGGCGATCGACAACAGCGGATTGTCGACCTGGCCATAAAACAGCACGTCGATTCCTCGGCGCTCCAGGTCGTCGCAGCAGCCGGCCTTCCGCGCGGCATCGAGCAAACCACCGTGACCATCAGGATAGGCAGCCAGTTCGCCGGGACCGGCCAGCAGGAGTCGGCGTGTCCTGGCACAGACCGCGGGGAGCGTTCCCTGACAGAATACTCGGACGTCCTCCGGATGGAGACCGAAGTTCCCATGCTCCTTCAGAAACCGGATTGTGGCTTTGTGTGTGACGTTGCTGGTCATGAGATACAGCGGGATACGCACTCCATAGCGGCGACTCAGAGCGACGATTCGCTCAATCAGGAGCTGGAACAGAGTGTTCCCGGACACCGGTCCGATCGGAAACATCCCCTTCGGTTGCTCGAAGCCCAGTCGCGTTCCCATGCTTCCCGCGGCGAGCACGATTCCGACTCGACCCTCCGACAAACAATGCTCGCCCTCCAGGAACGCCTCTCGGCTGGAAGACTGTTCTTCGAGCGTGATGACGGGCGGTGGCTGCAGAGAATCGTGGGATCGATGATGAACCTGCGGTCGCGGCTCCTTGCTCATCAACAGATCGAAGTCCACGTCGTCGATCTGAGTCGCCAGGACGGCCTGCGCAATTTCATCCAGCTGTTCCCAGTGCGCGAGTACGTGCTCCTGATTCGGCACAACAGCCCGCAGCCGACACAACAAATCGTGCTTCACACGTTCCAGATCGGCGGACGTCAACTCGTCAGCAAGGCGCGGCATCATCAGCATGGGACGTTTCCTTTGCCTCGGGCACAAAAAAAACCGACGCGGGCCAATCCAAATGGGGGGATTCGACCACGTCGGCTTACTCGTTGACCAGCCCCCGGTCCGGCCGGGTTGCCATTCAATGAGTCATCCGAAACTGAACTCTACGACCGGACGGAATCTTTCCGAATGAGACACAGGACCGTTCGATCCGCATCATACCGTCAGGCACAAAGAAAGCCCATCCAGAGGATTCCGGATTCTCTCGGGATCGAATCCTCGGTATTCACAGCAAATACCAGGCGTTCGTCGAACAAAATGATCGGGCGACTTCATCCGCCGCCGGTGTCATCACGCAAAGCAGGTCCGGTCATGCCCGTCAGGTCCATGAGCGAGTCCAGGTCGGCGGCCGAGACGAGATTCTTCGCCAATACGATCTCCCTGATGGTCCTGCCGGTACGGCGCGCTTCATCGGCGATGGCCGCCGCGGTGTCATAACCCAGGATCGGTACCAGGGCGGTCACCGGCATCAGGCTCGACTCGACGAGTGAGCGGCATCTCTCCCGGTTGGCGACAATCCCCCGAACATTGTCCGGTCTTTCGTGCAGCGCTGGACCTTTCGAAACGCAACGCTCATCAAAAGTGCGACAAGCGGCTGCCAGTATCCCGATGGACTGAAGTATGTTGTGCGCCATCAGCGGCATCATGACGTTCAGGTCCAGCTGACCGAGCAGGCCACCCAGAGTCACGGCCGCATCGTTCCCGATCACTTGCGCACAGACCTGAATCATCATCTCGGGCATGACCGGGTTGACCTTGCCCGGCATGATCGAACTGCCGGGCTGAAGCTCAGGGATCGAAACTTCTGCGAAACCGGTGCGGGGTCCGCACGACAGCAGTCGGATGTCTCCTGCAATTTTGATCAGGCTCACCGCCACGGTTTTGAGAGTCCCCGATGCCTCGACGAGCGCGTCGCGGGAGCCCATCGCTTCGAACAAGTTGTCGGCCCTCCGCACGCAAGGCGTGGCCGATTTCGCGAGTACCTCGACAATTCTCCCGGAAAACTGAGGATGCGCATTCAACCCTGTCCCCAGAGCAGTGCCGCCGATCGGAAGCTCCAGAAGGTTGTTACGGGCTGTCCGGATCCGCGCGATGCCGTGGCGGAGCTGCGACGCCCAGCCGCCAAACTCCTGCCCCAGCATCATCGGAACCGCGTCCTGCAGGTGAGTCCGACCGGTCTTCAGCACGTTGCGGAATTCCTCAGCTTTCGTCTCCAGCCCCAGGGCCAGCATTTCAATCGCTGGCAGCAGGTCCTGATCGATTCCGTCGAGCGCCGCGAGGTGGATCGTCGTGGGGATCACGTCATTGGACGACTGGCACTTGTTCACTTCGTCGTTAGGACGGATGGGCGCTTGGTCACCCTTCCGGCCGCCGATCAATTCATTGGCGCGGCTGGCGATCACCTCGTTGGCATTCATGTTTGTGGATGTGCCGGAGCCGGTCTGAAAAATATCCAGCACGAATTCGCCGTCCCACCGTCCATGGGACACCTCGACCGCTGCCCTCCGGATCGCGTCGGCTGTTTCTGGCTGAAGCAGACCGAGATCCAGATTGACCTCCGCGGCAGCAGCCTTCACCAGCCCCAGCGCGCGGATGAACCGGCGGGGAAATCGAAGTCCCGAGATGCGAAAGTTCTCAACGGCCCGTTGAGTTTGTGCGCCGTAGTGTGCATCAGCGGGGACATGCATGTCGCCCAACGTGTCAGTCTCTATTCGGAATTCCGTCATGAGGTTTACCGTTACGCGGACGGATGAAAGAGTCTGTACGTCTTATAGCCGCCACCAATGTTGGCCG
>JANNGQ010000927.1:0-2452 GCA_031403975.1 Planctomycetota bacterium | reverse complement strand
GTGCGGACCCAGCCCTTGACGGTCACCGGTGCTCCCGGTTGTCCATCTCTCAGTAGTGAGGCAATGCGTGTGACTGGCATGAGTGTAGTCCGAAATGATTCAGGAAACGGAGTGCGTCGGCAAGCATTTGTCCTGCGCTGCCCGTGAATTCAGCTGCGTGGCAGCATCACCTGAGCGGGGTTAATGGCTCTGTATCGGCCTTTGTTCGCCGTGATCTCGAATGCCTGCGGCACGGATTCCAGACCGGCCAGCTGGTGAGTGACGGTCGATTGCAGGCGCACGCGACCTGAGGCGACCAGCCTCACGGTATGTTCCAGATGTGCCTGAGTGCTGATGTCCGGAAACAGATATCGCAGGCTCCGTTCACGCAACAAATCCACATTCAGCTCGAATGGCTGACCGAACCAGGAGACACCAATCACCTTGCCTCCGGAACGGACGGCATCGATCGCCTGACGCACAGTTTCCGTCCCGGCCATTCCCTGTTTCGGACTGCCGCCGGCACATTCAAACACGACGTCCGCGCCATTGCCGTCCGTGAGGTCTCGGACTGCGGCAACCACATCGCACGTACGAGCGTTCAGAGAATGATCGGCTCCCAACTCCCGCGAGATCTGACAGGACTCATCACGAACATCAACAGTGATGATCCGACCGGCACCGCTGATACGCGCAATCTGCAGGCACTCCAGTCCCATGCTTCCCTGCCCGAAAATCACGACAGAATCACCCATGTGCAGCTGAGCCGTTTCAACCGCGGCAACGCTGTCGCTGAGTGACTGCAGACACGCTCCTTCACTGTCACTGATGCAGTCGTCGACTTTGACCAGTGCAATCTCAGGCAAGATCGCGATGTCGCTGAAGCAGCCTGGCAGGTCGAATCCGATCACTGGCCCTTTGCGGCACAAGTATCCGCGCTCGGAAAGACACAACGGACACTGTTCGCATGGCAGCTTCGCACGGGCTGCAATCCGGTCGCCGACTTTGAAGCGATGGACCCCTTCGCCGACGGCAACGATTCTGGCACAGAATTCATGACCAAACAGCTGAACGGGCGCTTCGGATTCCAGCCGCCTCCGAATTCTGTCAAACGCCAGCGTCGGGATCCCGTACGCCAGCTGAGCTTCGGTTACGCTTGGCTGGACACACAGCGGTTCGACAAGCACATGTCGCGGCTTCAGCTGCGGAACCGGAACTTCGTCAAGGCGAAAATCGCTGAATCCATAGAATCGCCAGGCACGCATCTGTGTTTTCCTTCAGGTGGTCTGCAGAATGAACTTCTGCAGTGTATGACAATCCGGCGAGACATGACCGCGGTTGGCTCCTGCAGACCAGACGACTTCCGACACATAGACATCGCCTCGCGAATCGACACAAATATCATGCGGTGCGAAGAAATCGCCGGGGGCCGTCGGTTGCAGACCTCCACCCCAGCGCGCGAGCAGTTGCCCGGCGGACGAGAACACACTGACCCTGCCTCCGGTCGCATCCGGTGCCGGAGCCGACGTTCCGGGCCACATTCCGGAGCGGTATCCCAATTCGGCCACATACAGGTTCCCGGCAGAATCAAACGCAATCTGGCAAGGCCGAGCAATGTCCGTTCGTTCGCTTAGAAACTCGCCGTCCGGCGAGAAGCATTGAATCCGACTGTTCTCGCGATCAGCCACAAAGACCCGTCCTTCACGATCCACCGCGATTCCGTGAGGCACACGGAATTGTCCAGGTGCTGATCCAGGCTGCCCCCACGAAAACAGCAACCGCCCATCTGCCGAGAACTTGTGAATTCTCGCGTTGCCGTATCCGTCCGCAACGTAGATGTCACCCTCGGGCGACAGGGCCATGTTGGTTGGAAAATGAAACGGTGCCCCGACGTATTGGATCGTTCTGAAATCAATACTGGTGGCCCCGGTGTCCGACGGCTGTCCACTTGTCCCCAGCTTCCAGATCAACTCACCATCCGGCGTCAACTTCCGAACCGTATGGTCAAGGTCGTCCGTGCAGTACACCGAGTCGTCCGGGCCGATTGTGATTCCGTGAGCCCTGGCGAAAACACCCTGACCCCACGAACACAGAAATCGACCGTCCCGATCGAACACCATCACCGGACAGTCGCCCCGATTAAACGCGAAAACGCGGTCGTGTGAGTCCACGGCGACCGCTGACACTTCCTGCCACGCATAACCTCCAGGACATTGAGCCCAGTCCGCGACCGCGCGATACCTGAATGCCCCTTCGCCAACGAGAACGGTCGGCTCGATCCGCGATTCGAAATCGTTCAACGTAGAATCTCGCAGTGTCAACGTGCGGTTATGGAATCTCCATTGGCCAACGCCGCGAAAGATTCTTGTAGCCGGATTCGTGAGAATTCGGACGTGACCGGGGGACTCCGAAGTCTCACGACTCCGGCTACGAACCTGGGGACTCCGAAGTCTCACGACTCCGGCTACGAACC
>JANNGQ010000926.1:0-3273 GCA_031403975.1 Planctomycetota bacterium | reverse complement strand
ATCCGGAAGCGTAACCGATCAGTCAGGAGAGGGGAACGAAATGCCTGGCCCGAAGGAACGACGTGATCCTCAAAGTCAGCTGCTCAGCCATGCTAGGTCCAACGCATACAGCGATTCGAAGACGGAGGTATCAAGGACAAGGCGACGGATCTGTCCGTCTTCGAATCGCTGTATGCGTTGGACCTAGCATGGCTGAGCAGCTGACTTTGAGGATCACGTCGTTCCTTCGGGCCAGGCATTTCGTTCCCCTCTCCTGACTGATCGGTTACGCTTCCGGATTGAATTCGTCCGGTTTGGCCGCTTAACAAATTGTGGATCTGGAGATTTGTCATGTTGTGTACTTCCTGGCTGAGGAATGTGGTGGTTCACGTAACAACTGTCGTCGCGGTTCTTACCTTGGCGTGTCACAGCGCGGAGGCTCAGGTAAAACCATTCAAGATCACCGGCGACGGCGTCGCCCCGTTGGGCCTTCCGCTCCCTGGACAAGACGCCCGGCCTCACTGGATCGTGGGGAACGCGACTCATCTCGGCAGACACTCTGGCGCGGGGACCGTTCAGACTGACACGGCGACCTTTCATCCTGACGGAAGCATCACGGGCGAGTTCGGAAGCGGGGAGCCCTTCGTGTTCACCGGCGCGAATGGCGACATCCTGTCCTGTGAATACGGCCGAACTGAATTCGGAGCAAGCACACCGGGCACGTTCGAATTGATCCCGGTTGGTCCGCCGGGCATCTATGTGGCGATTTTCATCGCCGAGTTCGTTCCGGTCTCCGCTGAGTGTACGGGAAAGTTCGCAGGCGTGACCGGCAGTTGGGTCATGTACGCTGTCACAGAGCCCTTCCTTCTGGGATCCACGGATCCGATCGATTACTCGTGGGAGGGAAACGGGACGCTCAAGTTCAAAAAGGGGAAATGACAGGGTGACGATGCCCGACAGAGATCAAGAAACTTTCGTTGTCCTTTGAAGTTCGCTGTAGACCTCAGCGCAACGTTCTTGCCGCCACTGTGTAAACAGGACGCTTTGCCATGCCCGACTCAGCCAATCGCTTTCGAGTATCGCAAGGGCTGTTGGTTCTGCTGCTGAGCCTGCCGACCAGTGAACTCAGGGGGCAGGATGTCGGTACAACAGCAGAGCAGGGGAGCAATCCTGCGGGAGTGCACTCCGACTTTGATGCATTGTCGCATGTGCCGGAGATCTTTCCCGCCGAAGACATGCAGGTCGACGGCGTCAAGACGTTTTTCTATCAAGGCCCGGTGTACAAGGGCAATCCGACGCGAGTGTTTGCGTACTACGGTGTTCCATCCCTGGCCGAAGGTACTGAACGGAGCGATAAAAAACTTCCGGCCATGGTCCTGATTCATGGAGGCGGCGGAACAGCGTTTGACCGGTGGGTGAAGCTCTGGAACTCGCGCGGCTACGCGGCCATCGCGATGGACCTCTGCGGCTGTGTCCCCGTCGGAACCTACGGAAACTGGCAGCGACATGAAGCGGGAGGTCCGCCTGGCTGGGATGCCAGCTTTGGTCAACTGGATGATCCGATCGAAGATCAATGGACCTGGCACGCCGTCAGTGCAGTGGGTCTGGCTCATTCGCTGATCCGTTCGTACCCCGAAATCGATGCCGATCGGATTGGTGTCACGGGCATTTCCTGGGGAGGGTATCTGACATGCATCGTTGCCGGAGTCGACCACCGCTTCAGATTCGCAGCGCCGGTTTATGGATGCGGGTTTCTCGGCGAGAATTCTGCGTGGTTGCCTGCGTTTGAAAACCTCGGGAAAGAAAAGGCCGACCTGTGGCTGAAACAATGGGATCCGTCCGCTTACCTGGGCCAGGTCCGGATGCCGATGCTGTGGGTCAACGGGACGAACGATTTTGCGTATCCGATGGACTCCTGGAAGAAGTCCGCACGGCTGCCTCAAGGTCCGCGGACTCTGTGTCTGCGAATCCGCATGCCGCACGGACACGGGCCGGCGGGTGAGAATCCTGAAGAGATCCATGTCTTCGCGAACTCGCTGCTGAATCAGGGCAAGCCATTGGCCACCATCACTGAACAAGCCTGCTTTGACGATGAGGTCCGGGCGACATTCAAATCCGAAACCTCGATCGTCAGAGCAGAGCTGTGTTTCACTCGTCAATCGGGTAAATGGCAGGACCGCGAATGGGAAACACTGTCCGCCGAAGTCGATGCGAATTCCTCGAAAATCACCGCCAGGGTTCCTGCCGATACAACCGTGTTCTATCTCAACCTGTTCGACGATCGCGACTGTGTTGTCAGCACAGAGCATGTGGAGCGATGAAGCAACCTCGTGGTTGCAATGCAAAGCCGCGAATAGTGCCCCGCTGCTCCGCATCGGGAAATTGCGAAGCGGAGCGTCGCGGCGCATTGATTCGCGGGCTGAAACGTGATCCCGGCTGGACGAGCGTTGTCGTATCAGGCTGCGCCAGTGACTCAGAGCATCGAAAATCTGTCGTTTTGACTGACGGCGAGCCCTGGTCGGCCGTACACTGAGGCTCCGGATCCGTGATTGCCGAGCCTCAATTCATGTCTGACGTTACCCACATTCTGTCGCAGATCGAATCCGGGGATCCGTCAGCGGCGGATCAGTTGTTACCGCTGGTTTACGATGAATTGCGGAAGCTGGCCGCGGTGAGAATGCTGCGGGAGTCACCCGAGCAGACGCTACAGGCGACCGCACTTGTGCATGAGGCCTATTTGCGACTGGTGGATGTGGACCGGGTTCAGACCTGGAACAGCCGGGGGCACTTCTTTGCCGCAGCGGCAGAAGTGATGCGGCGCATCATTGTGGAACGTGCGCGGCATTCGTCGAGTCAGAAGGCTGGCGGCGGACTTCGTCGCCGTGAAATGCCGGACATTGGCACGGGACGCGGGTTTTCGGCGCTGGAGCTACTGGCACTGAATGAAGCTATTGAGAAACTGGAAGCCCGGAATCCCAGACAGGCGCAACTGGTCAAGCTGCGCTTCTTTGCCGGACTGACAATGCAACAGGCGGCGTCGGCGATCGGGATCTCCTCGTCAACGGCTGACAATGACTGGGCCTATGCAAAATGCTGGCTCAGGCTGGAGATGTCCGGCGACGTCGTTCCATTGCCGCTGAATTCCGAAATCTCGTAATCCAGTCGGTTTTCTGTTGGGTGAACCGGACCTGGATTTCGCACTGGTTGAGAGAAGACACTTTGCGGCCTTCAACGCATCAGCCGGCACGCGCCAGCGTCCGGTTTCGTCGATATTCCCTGGAAACCGGACGCTGG
>JANNGQ010000925.1:0-3027 GCA_031403975.1 Planctomycetota bacterium | reverse complement strand
GATATCGATGACTTCGCGCGACGGCTGGCCGGGGCTCCCGTCCGACTGGTAATCCTGAACCACGCTTCGAATGTCACAGGGCGAGTTCAGCCGATCGCAGAACTGACTCGCGTGGCCCACGATGCCGGGGCGGCAGTCCTGCTGGATGCAGCACAAACGGCCGGCCATTGGCCGATCGACATGCAGGGACTTGGCGTGGATTTTCTGGCCGCCGCCGGACACAAAGGATTGCTCGGTCCTCTGGGTACGGGAATCCTCTGCGTGGGAAGAGGACGTGAACAGGAACTGCAGCCGCTGCGATTCGGCGGGACCGGAACTTCCAGTGAACAGTTGACACAGCCGGAAGCCATGCCGTCGCGTTACGAAAGCGGAAATCTGAATCTGCCAGGCATCGCAGGTCTTGAAGCAGCGACGGACTGGATCTTGCAGCGTGGTGTTGAGCCGATTCAATCCCGGATCGCCGGGCTGACGACTCGCCTTCTGCAGGGGCTGAGCGAAATCCCCAACGTGCAGTTATTCACTCCGACGGCCACGACTGAGATCTGTGGTATCGTATCATTCAGCATCACCGGAATGGATTGCCGAGAAGTGGCCATGATCCTCGACCATAGTTTCGACATCCAGTGTCGCGCGGGCCTGCATTGTGCTCCGCTGGTCCATCAGTGGCTTGGAACTCTCGCTTGCGGCGGCACGATTCGCTTCAGCCCGGGTGTGTTTACCTCAGAAGTGGACATCGCAGCAGCTGTGGCCGCTGTGCGGGCAATTGCGGGCGCGAGTTGACTCGCATCGTGGCTGAGGCATCTTGCCTCAGAACTGACGCGGGACGCGTCAGCCACGGGAGATGCGGACGCTCCGACTCACCGCTTCCGCAGCACAAACACCACATCCTCTGTCATACCGGTCACTTTGTGCGGGCGGCGGATGTTGTACGAGAAGTCGTAGCACTCAGCGATTTCCAGCTGCGGCACCGAGCTCAGAAGCGACCGAAACTGAGCGTGCCTGTAGGTCCGGTATTCCATATGGTCGACGATGCGGAGGCGTTTCGTCGGCGTGAACACATCGATATGCAGTCCGAGATGTTCCAGGCGTTTTCTGCGGTCGATGCCCTTCGACCACATGTGCGAATTGACGACCAGGTTACCTCGCCGCGCCGACCAGCTCTCTTCCTGCATCGCCGCGCAGTCAGTTGGCTCAAGATGAATGCCGAGTACATAGAGTCCGCCCCTGGTCAAACCGCGTGCCATGCACTCCAGGTGGCGTCTCGCCTGTGCTTCAGTCGCCAGATGGCGGAAACTATTGATCATGTTGAAGGCCGCGTTGAATTTTGTCTTCACTTTGAAGTCCGACATGTCTCCGATGGCGACTGTCTCCGGGAGTTTGTGCCGTCGCAGGCGGTCGTTGCAGAAATTGACAGCCCTGGGATTCAGGTCGTTGCCGGATACTTGAAATCCCGCCTGCCCGAGCTTAATCAGCAACCGCCCGGTGCCGCAGGCCGGTTCAAAGACCCGCTTGACTTCGCAGCCCGAATGCCTCGCAAAGCACGCCTTGAGAAAGCGAAACTCCGCAGCGACATCGGATCCGAACAGCAGGTCATAATACCTGGGATAGTCGTAAATGCTGGCTTCAACTTGTGCGGTCATCGAAAGTATGCAGCAAAGAATATCGAAACGGGGAAGTTGTGCGGCGATCAGATATCCTGAGGATCGTCATCCGGCTTCTTATAATAGCGTGACAGGTCAATGCCGCCTTTGGCTTCCATCTCCGTCAGTTTCAGCCGCTGCTCGATCTTGTTGAGTCGCGCTTCAAGAAACGACGGAAGTTTCTCAGATTCTTCGGCGTGTGCCGAACGCGGCACGGCCGGATAATCCAGCTGTCGCTGAAGGGCTGAAAAGAAATACAGCGGATCGCGCCCGATGTTGGCCCTCGCGATGCGGCCTTCCTGATCCCCGAACAGCGCGGCGGACACGGATGTCCGCAGATCAGTTTTCAGATGTGCGTCGTCGGACACAGGCTGAGGATTCATGGCCGAACGCGTCGTGCGTCTGTTCTGAAAATGTTCCGACGCCCGGTAGATGATCTCCGCCAGTTCCAGACCTCCGAGCTCATTCTGCAGGCGCAATATCCATCGAGTCCAGTCGTCCGTGTACAACGGATCGGCGGACATGGCCTTCAGTCCTTCCGAGTATCCAAGCCGGTTCCGGGCGAGACACTCCAACTGGTACACGAACAGCCCGGCCGACGTCGGATTATGCGCCCGGTACCTGGCTTCACTCTCCAGAATCTTCAAAGCCGTCAGCTGTTCAAACCGGGATTCATCATCTTCAGCGCGGCTGATCACGAAAGCCTGAAACGGTGCAAAGTAATGCGGCAGCCGCGACATCGCATCACTGATGCGACCGCTGTGCATGATCTCCGTCCGCATGAAATCGATCGCCATCGGAAGGCGAGTCGTCGCGAGAATCTCTTCCTGAATCGTCTGCAGAATCTCCTGCGAAGGCAGGTTCTCCATCAGACGATCCCGGTACGCGAGGAAGAAGTACTCCTGCTCGATGTATTCTTCACGGTCAAGTACAGGACCTCGCATCGATGAATCTGTCGGCTCGGAGATTTCAGGAGAATGGCAAAACTCGGGTCGGAGTGTCGTGATGATGGTCAGTAAATGCAAACCGCGGACGGCCACAGTGCTATCGCATCACACAGCCAGCCCCTGATCCAGAGCGATCTTCCCGGGAATCCCTCGGAAGCCCGGCTCTTTCAGGAAGCCGGGCTTCGCCGTCGACTTCCAGGTTGACGGAACCGCAAGTAAGACGATATCTTACATCACATGAAAACCACAGTTTCCAGTAAAGGCCAGATCGTCCTGCCGGCAGAACTGCGGCAGCAGGATGGCATTCTGCCTGGTCAGCAGTTTCAGCTGGAACGGCTGGAAGCGGGACAGTATTTGCTGAAGCGTGAGCCAGCACGGGACAACGCGGGACTGGTGGACTGGCTGCTGTCCTGCCCGTCGCACGGCTGGTATCAGTCATT
>JANNGQ010000924.1:0-5439 GCA_031403975.1 Planctomycetota bacterium | reverse complement strand
CCTGGATTGCGGCAGCCCGCTGCCGCTTTGATGCTCACAGCCTGCTGCGGGACTTCGGGTTGGCGTGATCATACTCCAGTGCATCATTGCTCGATCGGCCAGCAGGCAGGCCGATAAAAGCGGCAGCAGGCCGCCGCAGTCCAGGGACCAAGTACTCACGGCGATTTTCGTTCATCCACGAGCACTTCGGCGGCATCAACCGTGTTTCCTTCGAGTGCCACTGCGCCGACATTTTCTTCGAGCCGTATGCCGATCGTTTGTTTCCGTTCGCCGACGGGACGAGTGTCGCGGATGATGTTCTCCTTGAAAATCAGATCCCGCGTCTCGCCGCGCACGCGTATGCCCGCGGCCTCCTGATTGACCCCGTTGTTTTCGATCAGATTGTGTTCCAGGCGGTTCCGATGGCCAGCCATGCCTTCCGATTCGTTGCGAAAGAAAATGCCGTCTTCGTGATTCCCGCGGATCTGATTCCGGACGAGGAGATTGTCCGTGTCCTTGTGTCCGATGGAAATGCCGAACCGGCCATTGCCTTCCAGAATATTCTCCTCGAACAGACCCTGTTTGACGCGCCAACACAGAAACAGGCCGTCTTCGCCATTGCTTCGCGCGATGCACTGGCTGACCACCGGACGTTGTGAGCCGCTGCCGGGATGCAGGCCAAGCCCGGCATTGGATTCGCTGACGCACTGCCGAACGGTGACGTCGTTGCATTGCTGAAAGCTGATGCCGTCACCGTGGTAGTTCCGAACGGTGCAACGTTCAAGCACAGCTCCAGGACAGCGATAGAGAAAAATGCCGCCACCGCGACAGCCGATCAGCGAGATATTCTCGTCCTTGTTTCCTTCAATCGTCAGATTCTCAACCCGTGCGCCTTCGACATGATAGCCGCTGACAACCGGGAACACCGTCGCCGCCTGTGCGCCATTCTCCACCATGCAGTCAGCATTCAATGGCAGATTGATGGAGAACGTGTCGCCACTGCTCCCGGTAATGCGGGCCACGGTCGTATGAAAACCACCGGCATTCTTGTCCCAGATCGCGACGCCGTCCCCGACAGCGAATCCCGCGGGATCTTTCAAAGTCAGCTGCTCTTCGCCGTAGTCGCCGTCAATCTTCAGTGCTGATGCGACGGATTTTTCCTTGCGGAGAATCGTCTTCGCACCCTGCCCGCGTACGATCACATGTGGACGCAAATGGAGCGAGTCGCGCATGAGAAACTCACCGACTCCAACCTCGACCGTGCCGCCGCCAAGGCTGGCCACATAGTCGACTGCGGCCTGGAGTGCCTTATGGTCGGCACCTGTGATGGCGGCTGATTCTCTGCCGACAGTCACATGGGCGCGGTCCTTCATTTCCGTGTGCATTGCTCGCGGAAGCTGAGTATCGTCAGCATCAAGGGAAGAATCGGCTGGCAGCGTCAACGCCACAGCAACGAACACGACCACGGACAGGCGGACGATGGGCGTAGTTTTCATGGAATCACTTCACAGTCTTGAAGAAATGACCGATCATCAGGTTCCAGGACTTCAGATTGGGCTTTGTATTTCCGCATCTTTTTGTTTAACGCCCAGCCGCAGGCACCGGCATGGCGATTTGCACGATCCGGGATCGGCCGGCCCCTCCGGCTGGGCGTTAAACGACCTCTGGTTTGACATCAATGGAGAGCAGCATGCTGCCGTCACATCCATCCTACCCGATGCTTCGTCGTCGAACCATGCTTCAGGCTGGCTCCCTGGGACTCCTTGGCCTGGGGATGAATCACGTCACGGCTTTGCGTGCGGCCGACGCGGTCTCACCGGCGATCGGTGCAGGACGCGCAAAGTCGGTCATCTTTGTGTTTCTCTCGGGTGGCCTGACACAGCACGACAGTTTTGATCCAAAGCCTGATGCGCCCGCTGATATTCGAGGCGAGTTCGCCTCGATCTTTACAAAGACTGCGGGGATTCGCATTTGCGAACACCTGCCAATGCTGGCGTCTCGGAGTCTGATGTGGAGCCAGATTCGCTCCCTGACCAGTCCCCACAACGGGCATTCAGAAGGCCACATGGCACTGCTCTCCGGACGCACCCTGCTTCCACCAGGGTACAACGGCACCAAGCCGCAGCCGAGCGACTGGCCGTCCATTGCATCGATTGCCGGCAGTTCTGTGCGGCCCAGGAACAATAACCTGCCACCCGCAGTCGTGCTGCCTGAACGGCTTATCCATCGAGAAGGACGTGTGATTCCCGGCCAGTTCGGAGGATTGATGGGCAGCCATCGTGATCCCTGGTTCGTTGAAGCGTCTCCCTACAACGCGAATTCCTATGGCGCCTATCCCGACTACGAGTTTCATTTCGTCCGTGGACGTGAACGAACCCACGATCTGACGTTTCAGTCGCCAAACCTGAATCTGCCTGAAGGCCTGTCACGTTCGCGACTCGCAGGCCGTGACGGACTTCTGAGCATGCTCGAAGCGCAGCGCCGTGAACTGAATGCACTTGTGGAGGTCGAGTCATTTGATCGCTTTCGCCAGGCGGCCATTGCATTGCTGACGGATCACAGCGTCCAGCGAGCATTTGATGTGCATAACGCCGACCCTCAACTGCTCGACCGCTACGGCCGCAATTCCTTCGGCTGGTCGCTGCTGATGGCCCGGCAGCTGGTCGAAGCGGGAGTCAGTCTGGTTCAGGTGAATCTTGGCAATAATGAAACCTGGGACACTCATGACAACAACTTCCCGCTGCTCCGCGACTGCCTGTTGCCGCCAACAGACCGAGCCATCTCGGCGCTTCTGGACGATCTTCAGCAACGTGGCCTGCTCGACGAAACCCTCATCGTGATGTGCGGCGAGATGGGCCGCACACCCAAAGTCAACGCGAACAACCGCAGCCCCGGTTGTGCACCGGGACGGGATCACTGGGGAGCGGTACAGACAGTGTTTATCGCCGGCGGCGGAGTCCCCGGCGGAATTGTGGTCGGAGCTTCGGACGAACAAGGTGCCTATCCGTCAGTCAACCCGCAGCTCCCTGAGAATCTCGCGGCGACGATTTATCACGCTCTGGGAATTCCAGCCACAGCCGTCTGGAAGGATGAGGTCAATCGACCGCATCATATCTATCACGGAGAGCCAATTCGATTCGCGTGACGGCACAGCACAACAGTGATTGCTGCATCGTGGTGCTTCATCGTGGCTGAAGCGTCCCGCCTCAGTTCTGACGCGAGACGCGTCAGCCACGACCCGGCTGATCAGTCGGCCGCTCGGTTGAGAATCGTCTGATAGATTCCTCGTGCCCTGCGGTATTCGGCGAGATCGTCATCTGTCAATACACCAGTATTGCGAGCGATCTCTTCATCCATGCGACGGACAAAGAATTCGGCATCGCGGCGGCGAGGAATCTGCGGCTGACCGGTAACATCGACGAACACCGGATTCGTGTGTGCGAAACTGACTTTGGCGTTCGGAAGATCTTCAAAACAGCGGACTGCCACCCAGCCTGAACCGGTCATCGCGATATCTGCCTTGATCGTGTATACCCAGGCTCCTTCGGGAGTTTGTTTCGGCTGAAGGTCCAGCGACTTCGCAATGATGCCATTCCGAATGACTTCCACGGACTTGAGACTGTTGAGACTCGTGATTGCGCCGGTGACGGTGACCAGATTCTCGGACGAATTCTTCTTCCATGTCGTCCCGGGCAGGGCGTCGTTGAAACGCACTTCCATCAACGGTCCAGTCGTCACGAAGCTGTGACCGGCATTGAGATGTTCGATCCAGCGTTCGTAGGAAAACTCGGGACCCGAGTGAACGTAGACGCGACCGTGGCCCAGCGGCACGGGATGAACGCCAGCCCCGGTTCCGCCGGTGACCCGCATCCGGAAGCCGCAATTGAGCAGCGCGTAATAGGTCTGTATGCCAAACTCAGTCCAGCCAAGTTCCGTAAATCCTGCGGCGTTACGTTCGACTTCCGGCCAGTCCGGGGCGTTCTCGATCGTCCATTGAGGAAATCCGAACTGCGTTCTCCAGTTGTGATTGTTACTCAGTTCAAACAGATCGACGTTCATCACCGGCACGATCATCATCGACCATGCCCACGAGTGCTTGTCGAGATCCAGAATTGCATGCTGCCGCCGAGCTTCCTCAGCCACCGTCAGCACCGGCGGCGCAGGGATGTTAAGCGGTGTCTTATGATTGAGGACAAACACTGCGCCCAGAGTGTGCCGCTGACGATTGACGGTGAAGATCTCGTACTCAGTATTGATCGGATAAATGATATGAGTCGCATCGACAGCGATGGGCGCAGCCTCCAGAGCCGGTCCAGTCGCCGAGGGGATTTCCGTTGTATCCCGTACCCAGTAATTTAATGGCAGTGCAACATTCAGATCTTCGGCCAGCACCAGATTCGGCAGGTCGGCCATCGTTCTGTGCACATGTGTGTCGCCCGAAAACCAACCAGCCGCCTGCATGTCGATAAATCGTCTCAGTACGAACTGCAACTTCGCTGGCTCTGAACCGACGACGATTTCCTGTTCGGCCGGAATATATTCCTTGCCACGTTCCGCACGGATTCGATATCTGC
Source organism: Planctomycetota bacterium (assembly GCA_031403975.1). Taxonomy (GTDB): domain Bacteria; phylum Planctomycetota; class Planctomycetia; order Planctomycetales; family Planctomycetaceae; genus SXXK01. The sequence goes on along the minus strand of JANNGQ010000924.1, from coordinate 886 downwards.
CCGGTGCCAACTGCAGCAGGATGGGATGTGCGGAAAGCGTGGTGTGCATCTCGACCGACGGCGTCGTTCCGACCTGCTTTCTGTACTCGACTGCAGACCCATCCGGGCTCGCGGATGAGGCGAAATGCCATGCACCGGATTCGGTGTTCTGGACATAGAGTCGACAGGGGAGACCTGCGCCGGCCTCGGCGTCCACAACTGTGACTGTAATCAGCGTGTTGTCGTCCGCTTCGGCGACCCCGATCGCGGTGAGCAGCGCGAACGGCAATAAGACAAAGATCGGGCCGAGGCGGTTGAGAATCATGCGGGATCCGATCTGTCTCTGGGCGGAGGAAGAAAAATCAACGCTGCCATCAGGTGAAAAAAGGCGTTGATTTGTCCCGCCACCGGGTCTATCCCGGTGGTTCAACGGCTTTTTGCGCTACTCCGGTTGCATCAGTGCCGTGTTTTCGAATAGCGCAAAAGCCGCGAAACCACCGGGGCGAGGCCGCAGGCGATCATACGCGGTCAACTCTGCCGACAGCATTCGAGAACAACAATCCCCGCCGACGGAGCGACGGGACAACAGTACGCTACCGCACTGCTTCAAGTCCACTGAAGTCGAGCGTAGCAAAATAGTCGTCGTGAGTTTCTGCGCGACGGATCAACTTCACACGTCCATCCGGTTTCAGCAGCAATTCTGCGGAGCGGAGCTTGCCGTTGTACTGGAATCCCATCGCATGTCCGTGAGCTCCGGCGTCGTGAATCACCAGCAGATCGCCTCGTTCGACGGCGGGCATTGGTCGGTTGATTGCGAACTTGTCGTTGTTCTCACACAGCGATCCGACGACGTCGACGATGCGATCGTGAGGTGCGTCTTCTTTGCCCAGCACTGTGATGTGATGAT
>JANNGQ010000923.1:0-4827 GCA_031403975.1 Planctomycetota bacterium | reverse complement strand
TTTTCGGCGTGTATTGGCGCCCCCCCCCCCCCCCCCGTTTAAATATACCCCCATTTTTTTCCCCCCTAACCCCCTCCGCCCTCTCCCCCCTGGTTCGGGCTTTTGGGGGCCCGCCGGGGGGTTTGGGGGGGGTTCCTGCGATTCTGCTCGTCAAAAACCCTTCACGGCGTACCCGCCCCGCCGACGGAGCGTCGGGCCAACAGTAAACAAATCACGGCTTCGAATCGCACAACAACTATGGAAATGGTCCTGCCACTCTGGTGGCTGCAATCCGTACCGCGTCCCATGCCACGAGCGCATCGCGAACTGCACGAACGTCATGAATTCGCAGGATGTCGACTCCCTGTTCCGCCAACGCCAGCGAGACACCCAAAGTGCCGGCCGTGGTTTCATCCACACGGCGTCCCAGAATCTTCGCCAGAAATCGTTTGCGCGAATGTCCTGTCAAAACAGGTCGCTGCAGTTCTTTCTGCATCCGAGGCACGGCGGCCAGTAACTGCAGATTGTGGTCAGCCGTCTTGCCGAATCCGATACCCGGATCCACACACATCCGCTCGGCGGGAATCCCAGCCATCAGACAGCGATCCACCTGCTGCTGCAGGAACTCGATGACCTCACGGACGACGTCGTCATATCGCGGTGATTTCTGCATCGTCTGCGGAGTCCCCTGAATGTGCATCAAGCAGATCCCGGCGTCAGATCTGCAGCAGACTTCAAGCATCAACGGATCAAACGTCAACCCGGAAATGTCATTCACAATTTCCGCTCCGGCATCTAATGCCTGCCGCGCAACCTCGGATTTCGTTGTGTCGACGGAGATCGGTACGCGGACCTTTTGAGCAAGCCCATGGATCACCGGAACTGTTCTGCGAAGTTCCTCATCCAGCGAAACGGGTGCGGCGCCGGGACGAGTCGATTCACCGCCAATGTCGATGATATCCGCGCCGTCGGCTTCCAGCTGAATCCCATGAGCCACGGCAGCATCGACGGCTTCATACTGCCCGCCATCGGAAAAACTGTCCGGCGTCACGTTCAGAATCCCCATCAGCAGAGGCAACCGCCGCCGAGTCAGATCCCGTGTCTTCAACCTCCACGACCACGCCATCGTTACTGCCTACTGGCTACTGGCTACTGCCTACTGCCTACTGCCTCGCCCGTCGTCGCATCAAACATCAGCGCCACAAGTTCCTCGTCCGGCGGTTTACTCAGCCAACTCACGACAACCCCCGAACCTGTCGATGCCAGCACGCCCCAGATCAGCGGATCCAGCCCGCACAGGAAGTACGGGCGGAATTTCGCGACGGCTCCGATGGGCTGTAACGGCAACAGCTCAAAGATCCCGATCACATACAGAATCAGCACCGTGAGCGCACCGCTGAGCATACTCGCAAAAATTCCGGTTTCGGTGGCTCGACGCCAATAGCAGGCCATAATGGCCGGAACGAGAAACGTCGCTGCAGCGCCGGACGTACTGAAGATGATGAACACCTGCAGATAGTCCACCGGATACCAGCTGACAAGCACCGAGATCATTCCGGCAGCAATCATGGTCAGATGCGCTGCACGACGCAGTTGCGCGCGGTCGGCGGCCGGATTCAGCAATCTCTGATAGATGTCCCTCACGACGGCCGACGACAGCACCACCAGATACGAACTCACAGTCGCCAGCACAGCTCCGAACGGCGCTGCAAGAATCAGTCCGGCGACGAATGAGCCGCCAGGCCAGCCACTGGTCGTCATGATCGCGAGCCGGGGAATAATCTGATCGGACTGCTTTGTCGCATCAAGATCTGGAATCAGCGCCCTGCCGCAGATACAGATGATGATCAGCGGCAGATAGATCCCCATGTTGTACAGACTGAGCAGATAGATCGACTTGCGGATCACGCGCGTGTCCTGACTGGCCATGAGTCGCACAAGTCCCGCCGGCGCACCGACTCCTCCCCAGACCCAGATGATGAAGAACGAAACCGCGAGTGACAGCGGCAGAAACTGATGGTCCGCCCCATTTGCGATGTAACCCGGACCGGAAACAAATCCCGGACCGGTGTTCGCTAATGATGTCAGCGTGGCCTGTTCGAGTCCTCCTGCCGCGTAAAGCGACGCTGCCAGCAGAATCGTTACGCCGACGAACATCAGCAGACTCTGGAACAAATCGGTCCAGACAGCGGCAAGGAATCCGCCGAGCAGAGTGTACGACACGACCGTGACGGTAAAAATGATCAGGCCGATGTGATAGCGTTGCGCGGATACTGAAACAACTTCTTCCGACAGCGTCAGCTCACCGCCACTCGGCCAGGCCATCTGCAGGACAATCGCTCCGGCCTTGAACTGTGCGAACATCAAAAACGACAGATACAGCAGAATGAAGACCGTGCACGTCAGGCCCAGCGCCGGACTGTTGAAACGATTGCGAAACAGATCCGGGACCGTGATCGCTCCTGTCCGGCGACTCAGCTGCGCCAGTCGTTTGCCGAGAATTCCAAACCCAGTGATCGGGACAACCATGTAACTCCCGATCCACAGGGCGACGATCCAGCCGTGCGAATACACCAGCGACGGGAACCCCATGAACGTCCCGCCACTCTGGATCGTGGCCGTGAGTGCCAGTGCCCAGACTCCCAGGCCGCGGTTGCCCAGAAAAAAGCCCTTCATGAAGCCGCCCTTGCGCGTCACCCGGTTGGCCGTCACACCGATCCAGATGGACCCTGCAATGAACAGCACGAGCATGACCATCGCACCCATGCCGACATTCGGCGGCGGTGCGGTCGTTTGTGCAAACACCGTCGCGACCGCTCGCACGGACGGCAAGACGTCGCCCATCGTTCAGCCTCCCAGTCCGAGGTCATCCGTGTCTTCAAGGTCAACTCCGAGATTGCCGTCTCTCACATAAATCGCCCCGAACACGCATGACACAACCGTGCAGGTGATCCATGGAACAACAATCCCCCAGAAAACCCAGTCCGGAAACCCCAGCACCAGCTTCAGGTCAGTGGCCGATCGATCGTACCCCATGAGGTAACATACCGAGATCGACCAGGTCATCGCGACGAGCCAGATCCCGCTCACCAGCAGGGCCTCACGAAACGACGAACGCACCAGCGGATCGATGCTGTGGGAGGGCCTCGCAGCTCCAACCGTGGCCGACGCGTCTCGCGTCGGTTCCGAAGCCGCCACCGTGGCTGAGGCGTCTCGCCTCAGTTTCTCCGCAGACGACGAGTCAGCACCGTGGACAGGTTGCGACGTGGCAGGAGTAGCTGAGGCGTCTCGCCTCAGTCTCGCGGATGATGGGTCAGAATTGGCGAAAGGCTTCGGCGGTTCTGAGGGCATATCGGGAGACCACAGTAAATGGACGGCGGGTCGAGCATGGTAACTCTCTCGACAGGCGAATCCCAACGAACACGTGATTCCGCAAACACTTCGGATCCTGACGTTTGCAGATCCCGGAGGCGAACCTGCAGGCGGATCAATGGCTCTTACACCTCCAGTCGGCCAGAAGTGCGGCAATTTTCGCTGATTCCGTGATTGAGACCATTCGGTCAATCGGGAACCGCTCTCAATCACACTTGCATCCCCAAAGCAGTGCCGCTACTTTCCTGCCTCGCTTCGGATTCTTGGAACCGCGCTTCTGGATGCGGCAGCTCCTGTTGAACTTCGAACCATCATTCCTCTGTAGCTCAGTTGGTAGAGCAGGCGGCTGTTAACCGCCGGGTCGTAGGTTCGAGTCCTACCGGAGGAGCTTGTGACAATTGGCCCGCTGGGATTTCCGGCGGGCTTTTTCCTGCGCTGCCGGGAAACGGTCATGTTCCAGGTGTATGTCCTTCAGAATCCGGCTGGGCGGTTCTCTATCGGCCATACGACTGATCTCGAGCGGCGGATCGGGCAGCACAACAATTCGGATGCAGGACTTGGCAAGTTCGATCCAATCCACGGACCATGTGTTTTGGTCTGGTCCGAACGCCATCTCACTCGCGCCGACGCTATGACCCGTGAGAAACAAATCAAGTCCATGGAATCCGCACGCTGGATTCGGGAAACCCTGCTCGGACAACCCTCAACGTAGCTCAATTTGCAGAGTCCCGGCGCGCCGGGGTTATCCATGTCATTGAAGGCAACAAGAAAATCCAAAGCGGCATCACTGTGAGACTTAACAAGGTTCCTCCGTCTTCGCTGATACTTGTGAAATAGCGAATGCTCAGGAAATCGTGTCTGCGTACCACACCAGCGCGCGTGAAATCGTCGATCATTCCACCGATGTCCATTCCTTCCCTTAAGATACATCGGAATGGCTCCGCCCACACAATGCCATGTTTTTGTTTGACAGCGAGAATTCCTTCACCGATGAAGGTTGTGGTGCGAGTGTTTGTGGTGCCGGAGGTCCATTCCAATATTGCCCCGTCGTACCTTTGGCAAGAGTCGGCTGGGAACTATTTCTCCGGAAGGCTTTCGGCAGGCAGCCGACCCGTGTTTTTGCGGCTTTGACCGCGCGGTTTGCCCGTGTTTCTGGGTATCAGCGTTGGGGTGCTGATGGCGTCGGCGAACTCCAGGGTATGAGTGTACGTGAAATGGCGGAGTTCCCCGAGTTGCAGCGTGGACCGAGCCGGCAGACCTTCGTTCTGGTAGACGTCGCCCAGAGCGCGGATCGTGCGGCTGGACGGTCTGCCGAAACGTGTCCGAGAAATCGGATGCGGATCAGCAGGCACGGTCGGATCAGAATCAGAAAGCATGATCCTTTGAGATCGCGTTTGCTTTCAGTCCAAGTCTTTTTGCCGACCGGGAAGTGTTGTTCCGATGAACTACCATTTTACCACTACCAAAGCTCACATC
>JANNGQ010000922.1:0-4830 GCA_031403975.1 Planctomycetota bacterium | reverse complement strand
AATCTGGGCGACATCTACGCCAAAATGGCTTCGCTCTCATACGATAAAGCCTTGCAACTCGACCGGAACAATCCCACCGCCCAGGCCAAGCTGACTCTGCTTAATGATCCCGGTTCTTGCTGCTCCGTTGTGCCCAATGGCCGCTTCGTTGACAAACGGACTTGGCCCATACGACGGAATGGCTGCATCGTCGCAGTATTTTCTGAGTTTCTCCGTCCCCTTTCTGCTGGGACGAAGTTTTCTGGCGACGCCGGACGGCAGTCGACTGCTGGCTCGCAGCTTTATCATCGGGGCTTTAAGTTACATTATTCCCTGCCTGATTGAGATCCGGCTCAGCCCGCAAATCCACTACTGGTTTTATGGAACCAGTTTTTACGGAGGGATGCGTCTTGGCGGCTATCGCCCAGCAGTTTTCATGAAGACGGGTCTGCAGCTGGGGATTTGGATGTCCTGCTGCGCCTTCGTCGCTTTATGCTGCTTCATGGACCCATCCAGACAGCCAGCGCGCAGGCTGCTGGATGCCAAATCGTTCTGGGCAATCTTTATCGTGAATATCCTCTGTCGCTCAACCGGCGCAATTGTGATTCTGGCGGCTGGAATTGCCGCGATGCTTCCCGTACATCTGAAAAGATCGAGACTCGGGCTGATCGCGCTCCTGCTGATCTGCCCACTCTACATGGTGACGCGACTCACAGGAGTCTGGGATGGGCGCGGGCTGGTAACGTTTTCTGGCGTGATCGACAAGAGTCGCGCGTCATCACTAGAAACTCGTTTAGACAACGAGGACGAGTTGATGGCCAAAGCAAAGCAACGACCGCTCTTCGGTTGGGGTGGCTGGGGGCGTTCACGGATATATGACGACCGTGGAAACAATAAGTCGTTGGTCGATGGGCGCTGGATCGGATTCCTTGGAGAAGTCGGGGTCATTGGACTTTTCTGCGAATTCTGGACTCTGCTCCTGCCATTGCTCGTCACAATAATCCGATGGCGGACAGTCTGGAACTGCCCGTACAACGCCGCTGCCATTATCTCAATCAGCGGTGCCTGCTCGTTTTGGGCCATCAACTTCCTGTCGAATAACCAGCCCAATCCATTCTACTGGCTCTGTGCAGGAGCGATTTCGGGAGTGGGTACGTTTAGTCCGACTCATTCCGGATCGGCCGGAGATCCGCCGGTCGTAAAAGCCACGCGCGTTCGCAGGTCACTCAAGTTCTCGCGCCATGAAGTCAGTTCTTCACAGCCTCCGTCTTCCACCGTCAAGTGAGTCGTCTGACAATGTTAATCGCACCCATCGATCGAGAAGCACTTCGAAGCCAAGTCAGGATCGCTCAGCCTTTTCCTCATTTCTGCATTGACAATTTCCTCGTGCCGGACTTCGCGGAGAAAGTTCTGGCCAGCTTCCCCTCTTTTCAGGAAGCGGAACAACTTGGACGAAAGTTTGAAGCAGTCAATGAGCGCAACAAGGTGCAGATTACTGATTCGACAAAGTTTCCTGAGGCAATCAGTCGCCTCAATCAGGTGCTCTCCAGCGAGGAATGGCTGGAGACCATGTCGTATGTCATGGACATCCCCAACCTCGTGGCAGATGCCACTCTCGCGGGTGGTGGTATTCACGAAACGGGTCCGCGTGGTCACTTGGATGTGCATGTGGATTTTAACTATTTGCAGGAACAGGCACTGCATCGTCGTTTGAACATTCTGGTCTATTTCAACAAGAACTGGCGGCCCGAATGGGGCGGCAACATTGAGCTGTGGGACAAGGATGTGAAAACCTGCCATCAATCATTGTCTCCCGTCTTCAATCGCTGCGTGGTCTTCGCCACGAACGAGATCAGCTATCATGGAGTGACCGCAGTGCAGTGTCCGGAAGCTTCCAGCCGCAAGTCATTCGCTGCCTATTACTATACAAAGGAAGCACCAGCTGGCTGGGACGGGCAGACGCACTCGACTGTTTTTAAGGCTCGCCCGAACGAACGGGTCAAGGGCTTCGTGTCCATGCCAATGGAGCGACTCGCCCGGTCCGTTAAGTACCTGTTGCGAACGCTGCGGGATAAGGTAAGAGGTCGCTGACGAAAGACGGGTTGCAGGAAGTCTCCGTCCGGTGCCTCTCAGTTCGCCGACTGTTACATTCAGTGTATGGAGTTAACGGGCACTCGGCAAACAATCTGCTGCAGCATTGCGGAGCTGAAGTGTCCGTGGTGCTCGGCGTGAGTCTGCCGCGCGTGTATTTCATCGACCTCCCGCGTCAACCCGCAATACTCACTACATTTATCGGCTCCAATCCTCTCGCATGCTCTTCAGTGAACCCACATTTCTTTTCTGGTTCTTGCCACTCCTGCTGGTGATCTATTACGCGTCGCCGACAGTCTGTCGAAACACGGTCCTGACACTGGCGAGTTTGCTGTTCTATGCCTGGGGCGAGTACAAATTCGTCTTCCTGATAATCGCCAGCATAGTCTTCAACTATGGGATCGGACTCTGGATTGAGCATGCCAGGGCTGTACGCCGGTCCGGCATCGCATTGGCTGTGGGAGTTGTCGGCAATCTTGCGGTGCTGGGCTTCTTCAAGTACGCCAATTTCTTCATGGAAAACCTGAACCTGGTTCTCCAGAATTTCTCGCGACCATTGCTCGAGGTCGGTACAGTTCCGCTGCCAATCGGAATCTCCTTTTTCACCTTTCACGCGATGTCGTACCTGATCGACGTCTATCGGAACGAGACACCGGTCCAGAGACAGCTGATGCGATTGACGCTGTACCTGCTCCTGTTTCCCCAGCTGATCGCCGGGCCGATTGTGCGATACCATGACGTTGCGCTGCAGCTGCTGCACAGACAATCCTCCTGGGAGAAGTTTGCCTCCGGCGTAAGCCGATTCATCCTGGGGCTTGGAAAAAAGATGATGCTCGCAAACGCTGTTGCCTGGCCGGCGGACGAAGTGTTTGCGCTCCCGGTCGAGCAACTCACATCTTCCCTGGCCTGGCTGGGTGTCAGCTGTTACATGCTGCAGATCTACCTGGATTTCTCGGCCTACTCGGACATGGCAATCGGATTGGCGCGGATGTTTGGATTCGAGTTTCTGGAAAATTTTCGCTATCCCTACATCTCTCGTTCGATAACAGAGTTCTGGCGACGATGGCACATTTCACTGTCGAACTGGTATCGCGACTATCTTTATATCCCACTGGGTGGAAATCGCCTCGGGCCTGTGCGGACCTATGCCAACCTCGTACTCGTCTTTTTCCTGTGCGGATTGTGGCACGGCGCCAGCTGGACGTTTGTGGTCTGGGGACTGCTTCATGGGATCTTTCTCATCCTGGAGAGAACTCCGCGGCTTCGATTCGCTCGGGTACGCGTGCCGTTACTTCAGCATCTTTATGTATTGGCTGTGGTGGCCGTGGGATGGATCTTCTTCCGTGCCGACACGCTGGCACACGGATTGGGTGTGCTGTGGGCAATGGTCGGACTCGGATCGGGCAGCGACGTGGTCCGACCGCTGGCACTTTATTGGAACTCCGAAGTCGCTGCAGCAATGATCATCGGCGGGTTAGTTTCGACACCAATCGTTCCCTGGTCCATGCAGCGCTTCGAACAGTTGTTGGCCAGCCACATGGGGGCACGGACCGTCTTGTCGGCGTTCAACATAGTTCTGCTGATGGGGATCCTGTTCTATTCCTCCCTGCTGATGGCGGCGAATACGTATAATCCTTTCATCTACTTCCGATTCTAGCCAAGCAATCAATGTCAGCCGCTGACAATCACTTTCGTGGACTCTGTGCTCGTTGTCTTTCAGTCCTGTTTGTGGCTGCCCTCTGGGTTCCCGTCTTCGGAATGTTGTTCCGGCTGGATCCAACTCCGATGAGCGCAAGGCGACTGGCGGCCCCGCCCCAGTTCCGCTGGGAGATGAAGGCCATTCGGCAGCTGCCATGGACCACGATCGCTTACATCAAAGACCACTTCGGGTTCCGCGCCTGGTTTCTGCTCACACACGGCCGGCTTAAGAAATATGGACTGGGAATCAGCCCTAGTAAGCAGGTAATACTGGGCAAGGACGACTGGTTATTTCTTGCGGGAAAGGAAGCCCTGGACAGTTATCGCGGCGTGGCCCCGTTTTCTCTTGCCGAACTGCAGCGGTGGGCGACGACACTGGAAACTCGCCGAACTTGGCTCGAGCGGCACAACATGGATTACCTGCTGGTCTTGATGCCCGAAAAGGAGACGATTTACAATGAATACATGCCCGAAAGGTTTCGTCCACTGCCAAACCCGACACGGCGCGAGCAGTTGGTGAACTACTTGAAACTACACACGCAGGTGGCTGTACTGGACCTGACCGCCTCGCTGCGGGATGCGAAGAGCTGGGGCCGACTCTACCACCGCACAGATTCGCATTGGAATGCGCTTGGGGCGCTTGCCGGCGGAGTCGCGCTGGGCGAACAGTTGAAACTGAAATATGGCGACTTACGGGTGGACCAGCGAACGGATTTTTCGATCGAACGACGATCGACTCCGGGAGGCGATATGGCACGTATGCTGGGCTTGAAATACGACTTGTCTGAGGAACAGTTGATCCTGTCCCGATCAAAACCGCTGCCGTTTTCTCTGAACATCGATATCGAGACATTTGATATCGGGGGCAGCGGCGACTTGCACACAACTTTTCCCGGCGCTCCGGTGAGACGGGCAATGATATTTCGTGATTCGTTTGCCTCGCAGTGGATTCCATTCGTCTGGCGCTATTTCGAAGAAGCTGACTGGGTCTGGACTTATGATTTCGACCAGGGACGGATTCGAAGTCAACGTCCCCAACCAGACGCGTGCCGCTCTTCTTCG
>JANNGQ010000921.1:0-4371 GCA_031403975.1 Planctomycetota bacterium | reverse complement strand
TAAAAAAAATGGCCACTTATTGTTTTCGCTGTTTTTGTTGTCGGCGTGGCTGATTTCTGCATCCGACATGCCTCCCGCTGGGATCGACCGCTCCGGAGGTCCGCTCATCGGAAGCAGCGCTGCGACCGTCACGCCCAGTTTCCTCGCCCGGTCAGCAATCTCCTCCTCGCTCCCGAACAGCAACGTACACCGACCAACCTGCAGATGATCGCCTGCACGGAGAATTCGCAGCTGGACCGGATGTCCATTAACGCGGCTCCCGTTCGTGCTGTTCAGGTCCGTGAAAATCACCGAGCCGTGGTCTTCCTGCAGTTTTGCATGCAGACGGCTGATCCGTTCGTCATTCAGCTGGACATCATTCACCTCTTCACGCCCGATGGTGATCGGCGTCTGCAGATTGCGGTACACATGGCCTCGTTCCAGGCCTTCCAGAACAGACAGAGTCACCCGTGCCATCGCGCCACGTTCTATGAGCATGAGACGTGTGGATGGTGCTGACCAATGCCGTGCTGATCATTGCCGCCCACAGAACATCAGGGAGTGTGGACGAATTTGAACCGATCGGCAAACAACCTGCCGACGGCGTTTACCGTTCGCCAGCCGCTCCGTCGGCTGGAGTTCAACTTCTGCAGATCTGCAGGAACACAAATTTCCGCCAACGGAGCTGCGGGACAACAGTAAGTCACCTCGCGATCCGTGGTCCCCCGTCACTTCAAAGTCAGTTTCAGACGACACAGCGACGTGCCCAGCCTGACATAGAGCGAGTCGCCTGCAATCGCAGGATGGGAAAGGATCTGACTGCGGTCTTCGCGGAGAAGCAGTCGCGACAGGATTGCGGTTTCTGGACTGGCCGTATCGATCAGCAGCAGTTCGCCCTCCGACGTCAGTGCCAGCATTCGCAAATCGGTCGCGATCAGACTGCCGTAGCCGGCAAACGCGTCTTCACTGAGTGTGCTGACGGTGGCAAGTTTCCGTTGCGGGTCGAGCCCGTAAAGATCGCCGCTGATGCCAAAGACACGGCCCCCGGAGATAACCGGCGTGTGCGAATCGGGCTGCAGGTCGGTGTTCACAAAGTCAGGTTCCGGATGGAGCTTACCGTCACGGCTGAAGTGGTAGATTCGAGTGCCATTATTCTCGGATGAAACAACCAGGCGATCATCCAACGACAGCACGGTCGGCACGTTGAAGTCACCCGGCTCTGGTGGAATCAGACTCCAGAGCCGCCGACCTGTGCTCACATCCCAGCCGCCCAGCGATCTCGCGTCATAGCCGATCACCTGCTGCTGTTCGCCGACGGTCTTCGCCACGAACGACGAGTATGAAGGCTCGACGCCGGCTGTCTTCCATTCGACATCACCCGTCTCACAGTCGAGCGCCACCAGTGAGGCTTCCGTCCCTCCTGGCTGAAGAATGATTTTCCCATCCACGATCAGCGGCGATCCGGAATGCCCCCAGATCATTTTCGGAGACCCGAATTCTTTCGCGACATCTCGCTGCCAGACCATAATGCCGCTCTCAAGTTCCAGGCAGCACAGATGGCCAAATCCTCCGAACGTGTACACGTACTCGCCATGGATCAGAGGCGTCGCTCGCGGCGAGTTGCCATAGTCCAGTCTGCCCTGCGCCGGATATGCATGCTGCCAGACGACTGTTCCGCCTTCTGCATCGAAGCACTGAAACACATCGCTGCGGTCGAACTCATCACGACTGCCGAGCACCACGAAACCGTTGCTGACGGCGATGCCTCCCACGCCTTCTCCTGCGAGCCTTGCGCTCCATTCGAAGTCCGCCGATTCCGGCAACACGTCCGGCAGCCAGGCAACTCGCGCGTCACGATTGAGACCTCGCCAGCCGGGCCAGTCGCCGTTCGTGGCGGTTGTTTCCACTCGGGGAACGACTGTCGGGGCGTGTGTCTCGTCGAAAGCCGACGACAGTGCTGTCACGAAAGTGACCGTGGCAACAACCCCCTCATCCGGCCTGGCGGCCCGCGTCGGCAACTCAACATTCCGACGCAGCGAAAACGGCTCCCCCTTCCACAGGGAGAAGGGACGGGATCGAGACTGGGAATCATTCAGGGCTTTTTTTTTGTTTCGGCGGAAGCGGTGGAAGCGTCCACGTCCTGCCAGAGCTGAAACCCGGAAGCCGTCTCCAGATCGATCAGCATCTTTGCATCGAGCCCCACATCATCGAGAGCCGCTGTGATGGCCGAAGTGTCCGATTCCGAAAGCGACGCCACTGCAAATGCTGTGATGAACGGAACCGGCTTGCTCTCACCGACGACTCTCAAATCGCCCTTTTTCACTTTTCCGCAGCCTTCCAGCAGGGGCCCGGCGTAACTGGAAATTACGGCGGCCGCTTTCACATCGGCAGGGAGTTCCATCAGCGTCACGGCGGCATTGCTGCAAGACGGGGAGGTCTCAATCGGACTTGGGAGTGTGATTCCGAACTCCTTCAGGAGTGCCATCGGAGCAGCCGATTTTTCGTCGCAGTCTTCCGGTCCGAACAGAATCCGATAGCCCTTGAGATCGTCGACAGTTTTCGCCGGATCACCGCTCCGGACAACAAACAGCCCTGTCTGAATCACCTGATCTTTCAAGTCCGTCAGGCGAGCGAGCGGCTTGACTTCCAGTTTTGCATCCCGGGCATCCGCGAGTACGACCGAGTGTTTGCCAATGATCAGGTCCGCCTTGCCCTCAGATTTCTCAAGCGCTGCTTCCAGCGATTCGGCCCAGACAACCGTCACTTCACGTGAAATCTTCGCCGCCAGGAATTCTCCAAGTGCTTCATATCTTCGCTGTGCGTACCCTTTGACACAGTCGCAGGCCAACGGTGCCGCCATCGGATCCATCACAACAAGTGTCAACGGCAACGCAGCCGCATTGTCATCGGCACTGGTGGAAACCCACGACAGGCCGCTGCTCAGCAGCGGCAGTAGAATCCACATCATCGTGAGCGATCTCATTTTTCGTCCCCGGCTGTTGGTATCGCAATCTGCTCGGCATTGACACCGTCCGCAGGCTTGATCGTCAACTGCTCCACAGCCGGGGCTGCCGATTCTTCCCGGACTCGCTTGAACCGATTGCTCGACAATACCTGCTCGTTGAACGTCATCGATATCGTGGCTTCGTCATCGCTGACGAATTCGATCTTGTAGTTGTAGTACTGAACATTGTCCTGAATCTGCGACACGATCAGTGTGTTGCCTTCCTGAAGGACTGCTTCCCAGGCATTGTCACCTGCCGCAAACTGTCCACCGGTCATCGTCAGCTTGCCGTCCGCATGGAATTGGAAGTACGACGAGGCATATGGATCGTTCGCGACGGCCACGGATTCGTCAGTGGATTCCGCGGAGGTGCCGCTTCCGCCCGTCAGCGCCCGCGCCAGAGTTCCGAGCAGGCTGAGTTCCGCTGTCGCCCGGCGCACAGCTTTCGATCTCGCCTTCGTGCCGTTGAGCGACCATTCGCCGATCAGTTTCTGACCCAGTCCCTCGCGGGCCGTCTTTGCCAGAAGTTCGTCCGGAGTGATCTCCGGAGCTTCCGCGTTCGGCACAAGTACGCAGATGTGCGATTTGTCGACATTCATCATGTAATAGCGGTCTCGTTTCGCATCATAACCCAGAGCCACATGCTTGCAGCCGCCGCCGATTTTCGCCTTACCAACAACACCCAGCAGTTCACCGTCCTTGCTGAACCGCTTGATAGTGCCGATGCTGGACTCGGCCGTCAGAATGTCCCCGTTGTCACAGCAACGGACATTCATCGGATTGCAGCAGCTTCCGAATCCGTCCACAGCCTTGCGGTCGCCTTTTCCGAAGCCCGTCAGTCGAGTTCCGTCGCGATCCAGCAGCCCGACCTGGAACTTCGTGTTCTCCGCCAGCACCAGATGTTCCTCGGTGGCCTGAATGTCACACTGTCCGCAGCAGCCGCCGAGCTGACTGACAACTTTCGTCGGCTCAGAAAACTCATGCGTCATCCGCCAGATTTCATAGCCGTGACCTTCAATGGCGTTACAGCACAGGAACAGATCTTTGCTGGTCACGGCAAGGGCTGTGATGCCCAGCTTGCGGCTCAGCATCCGATCACCGGAATACACCTGAGTGTAATTGGCTTCCATGGATTTGAGCTGTTCCTGATACAGCGTTTTCTGCTGCTCGTATGCCTCCAACCGCTTCTTTTCACGATCTGTGATTTCCGCTTCCGGTTTTTCCCTGAGCTTGGCAATCCGCTCTTCAATGCGAGTCACCTGATCGCGGTAAGTGCTGGTCATCTGCTCAATCTGCGCCTTGGCACCCTCCTGAAGGCGTTCCCTGAATGAGTCCAAATCACCGATGTGCGGCGAGTCGACGGTCGTCAGGACTTTCCCGTCGGCACT
>JANNGQ010000920.1:0-2639 GCA_031403975.1 Planctomycetota bacterium | reverse complement strand
CGAGACATTCGGGAAGCGGTCACCAATGGCCACCCGTCTGCTACCACGAGTGATGCTTCTGCATATGCATTTCGCAGAGCCGCGTTCTCCTGATACAGCAACACATGATCGAGATTAGGTGTCACAACATAGCGACATCGCCGCTCGCCGCTCTCCACCCAATCCGTGAGCCGAGAGGCCGCCGAATCAAGCGTCACGCGATCGATGTCGATCCCGAATACAGTCACGCGTTCATGTTCCGCGTTGATCATACTGCCCCATCTCCAGTCAACACTGCCGGGACGGTCCGAACAATGATCGCCAGATCAAGCAACAAACTGCGACGATTTATGTAATCCACATCGAGCCGTACTTGCTCAGGAAAAGCCAGACGACTTCGACCGGAAACCTGCCAAATGCAGGTCAAGCCCGGCTTGACCTGAAGCCGCTGAAAATCGTAGTCGCTGTACAACGCCACCTCACTCGGAAGCGGTGGCCGCGGACCGACAATGCTCATCTGCCCCATCAGCACGTTCAGGATTTGCGGAAGCTCGTCAATGCTCAAACGCCGCAGAATTCTTCCGGGCGGCGTAATACGCGGATCCTGAGCGATTTTGAACGTTCGCGGATCAGAGTGTTCACTTTGTTCCATCAGGCTGTTTTGCAACGCCTGGGCGTTCAGGATCATCGATCGAAATTTGAAACATCGAAATATCCGACCGCCTTTGCCAACTCGCTCCTGGCTGAAGAACACTGGACCACGGTCGTACAACTTGATCATCAGTCCGGCCACCAGAAACACGGGCGACAGCACGATCATGGCTGCCAGGCTGATCACAATGTCCATCGAGCGTTTGCAGACTTGATAAGCGGCCGTCCTGACGGCATCGCCGGCGTCAGACGTCAGAGTTCCGAACTCAGGCCTGTGGAAATGAGTCTCCAGGGCGGCGCAACCGTCCTGGTGAAGCTCAAACCCGGCATTCCATTCATTTCTATCAGAAATCGACTCATCGAATTCGATTGAAGTCCTATGGCGACGCTCGCCGGACAACGCAACTGTAGACATAGATGTCGTAACCAAATAAGGCAGGATTGAAATTGAATGGATGACGAAGTAAGGACTGTGTCTGAAGCTGAGTGAGAGTTGGCATCAACTGATGCTGAAAAAACACAACGGGAGCCTCCCCGCTCGAACCCTATGCATTCATCATGCCAGTTTGTTGGAAGCCAGTGGCAGCGATAGAGTGACGCCTGTATACATCACTATTGCTGAATATTGTGATTTGCAGTGTCAGCGGGTCCGCGTTGTGTTCGAAGTTTTTTTTGATTGCCGAGTTCGACTGTCTGTCGGAGGTCATCCGAGGATCTGGTTTCTCGATGTGATGCGAGAGTCTTCTCAAAATGAGAATCATTTGAAACATCCGCGACGACGACCGAACAACCCGGACATTGCCGATTCGGCGGTATTCGATGCCCGGAATCCGGAGCAATGTCTGCGGGGGGCGATGAACGGTTCTTCACGCTGTGAAGCACTCGATCCCCGCGAATCGTGATCGCACTTGCAGGAACGCTTCCAGGAGCGTCGTCGGCGACTGGGGTTGTGCCAGCACAAGGGAAATGCGATCCGAAGTCAGCCGGACCTGCCCCATGACTCCGCTTAGACGGATGTGGCACCAGGTGGTGTTTCTGTCGTAGTCGATCCCGATTGTTTTCAGGGAGCGTTTTTCGATCTCATCGATAAGACCGGCAACATCAATCGCCGCTGTTGGCGCAAGTTCCACGGTGTCGAATGTGTTCCTGAAAACCGCCGAAAACCCTGATGTGAATAGTTCCTGCGGCTTGCGAAATTCCGCGACCTGCCTCCGCCACACGACTTCTGAGGCATCATCCGGTGCGAGCGTGGCCCGGACGACGTAGTCAAACCACGGAGTGGCAATCATGCCGATCCCGCCATCAGGTCCACTGACCTGCAGATCAACACGCTTCAGATTCAGCAGTCTGCGGCAATCACAAAAGCAGGACTCCAGATCCAGACTGATGTCGTCGGAGGCAATTCGACCGATGAAACTGTTCGTGTGCTCATTGACCTGCGATGGTACCTGATGCGATTTCCTGAATCCTTTCAGATCGCGCACGCGGGATCGCACCTCGCGCACGAGGGCGACGTTGGCTAGCGCGGCGAGATGAAGATCTGTCAGCATCTGAGAATCGAGCTTTTCGGAATCTCTGTTTGTTCGATTTCGCCGAAGATCGTCGGGCACACATCGGGGAATGTCAATCAGTGCCGAAGTCGGTATGGATTTGCCGGTCCTTGACGGCCAGGATTCCCGGCGCTACGCTTGCACGTCGGCAGTTGAATTCCTGACTCAGGAGCCTTCATGACGTCCGTATTCCAAAACGCTTCATTGCCCGACGATCGGCCATCACGACTGCTGGCGCTTGATGGCACTCACTTTGTAACGCAGAGCCACGGCGAGGACTTTCGTGGTGTCGTCACGCGACGTGAAATGCACCTCGCTGGCGCTTTTTGACGTTGCGCATTTCGTCAGGGCTGGAAGCCCGGCACATCGTCAGCCGGTGGCGTGAGCCACCGGAATACAGAAAATACAGCGATTCAGGCCTGAAGGGCCGACACAAGCGGCAGTGTGCCAGCCCTTCAG
>JANNGQ010000919.1:0-2496 GCA_031403975.1 Planctomycetota bacterium | reverse complement strand
CTGACCATTATCAGACTTGCGGTGGTGACCTGTGTTTTCAACGGTGCTTTGTCGCATGGCGACGAAGCCAACGAGGCGACGAGACCACGACTGGCCGTGTTGACGGATATCGGTGGCGATCCGGATGATCAGCAGTCCCTGATCCGGCTCATGGTCTATGCGAACGAATTTGAGATCGAAGCCCTGATTGCAAGCGGGGCCGGCACCCGAGGTGAGCTAAAGGACGCGGTGACGCGCCCGGACCTGATTCTCGAGATCGTGGATGCCTATGGTCAGGTCCTGCAGAATCTGAAACAGCATGCGGACGGCTGGCCTGAGGCGGAATCAATGAGACGAAGCGTGCGATCCGGCAATCCGCTGCGGGAACTGGCACACATTGGAGAAGCGCACGACACGGACGGATCCCGCTGGCTTGTCGACCGGATTGATTCCGGTTCGTCCGATCGACCGCTGAATATTGCGATCTGGGGCGGGCAGACCGACTTTGGACAAGCACTGTGGCGAATCCGGCACGACCGCGGCATGACAGGGCTTGCCGATTTCATCCGGAAGTTCCGGGTTTTCGATATCAATGACCAGGACGGACTTGCAACGTGGCTTCACGACGAATTCCCGGCCATGAACTACATCCTTGCAAGCGCTGCCAAAGCACGAGACAAACGGGAGGGAACGTATCGAGGAATGTATCTGACCGGCGACGAAAGCCTGACCAGTCCGGAATGGATCGAGACGAATGTTCGCAGCAAGGGACCGTTGGGAGCTCTCTATCCGACTGACACCTGGACTGCCCCGAATCCGCATGCGTGCATGAAGGAAGGTGATACGCCGTCGTGGTTCTACTTTCTTCCGGCCGGCGGAAACGATCCGAAAGATCCGTCAAAGCCCGGCTGGGGTGGCCAGTATCACCTTGACGACGATGGATGGTACCGCGACTTTCCCCGAACCGACGATCATGATCCGCGCCTCAGCGTCAGTCGCTGGCGACCGGAGTTTCAGGCAGACTTCGCCCGTCGCATGGCGTGGTGTCTGCCGAAGGCAACTGGGGCCGAATGAGCCATCATGACCGATATTCGATCATGCATTTCCTGCCACATGACGATGCCTGGAATCCCCGCCGGCGGAGCGGCGGGACTACTGTAGCGATCATGGCAGTCGTTCTCGACCGCGGCTCGCCGTCAGCAGCGAGACAACCACCAGCGTCAGGAACCCCAGCGGGATGGTCAGGATTCCCGGCTGGCTGAACGGGACGACAGCGGTTGCCGCGTCGAGACCGTAGACTTTTGAGTAGGCCTCTCCGCTCAGCAGGATCCAGGTCATGGATGAAACCATGCCAACGACAATGCCGGCGATGATGCCCTGACGAGTCACTCTCGGCCAGAACAGGATCATGACCAGTGACGGCAGATTGGCGGACGCTGCAACACTGAAAGCCCAGCCGACAAGAAACGTGGGATTCATTTTCTGGAACAGAATCCCCAGCACGATTGCGATGGCACCGACGAACACTGACGAAATCTTCGCAACCCGGACTTTCTCCTGATCGGTCAGCTTCCAGCCGAAAGCACTGCTGATGAGGTCATGAGTGACAGCTCCCGCGGAAGCGAGAATCAGACCGCTGACGGTTCCCAGTACTGTCGTAAAGGCGATGGCGGAAATGGCTGCGAACAGCCAGGTGTTCATGCCCTTGGCGAGCAACGGAGCCGACATGTTTTCATCGCTGACATCCAATTCACCACTGGTCATCGCTCCGAGGCCCAGATACAGCGTGAGGACATAGAAGAAACCAATGCTGGCGATGCCGACGATCGTGCTTTTACGAGCACTGCTCGCATCCTTAACCGTGTAATAGCGGATCAGAATGTGAGGAAGCGACGCAGTTCCGCAGAAGAGGGCCAGCATCAGCGAGAGGAAATTGACTTTGTCAGTCAGTTTCTCACTTCGAATCCCCTTGAATGTGGGATGTTCGCCCGGTCGCAGAATCTGACCGCCGGTGGTGACTTTGGAATAGTAAACAGTTGTCTCACCGTCAGTGTGCTTGATCTTTTCATTGCGCCACAGCACGACTTCGCTCTGCTGGAGAGTACTCAGGAAGGAAATCGGTGACAGCGGACCAGTGGATGTGACGCCGTCCGAAAGGTATTTGACATAACCGACCGGATGCAATTGAGCCTCGCCCTTCTTCGTCCCTTTGGGCTCACCATTCACCAGGACTTTGCCGTCCGCGGTCAACGTCAACGTCTGAGCTTCCGTCAGCCGCCAGTCTGTACCGCCTCCCGCAGGCTTCTCAATGTGCCAGACGGAAATCCTTCCGGAGTCGGAATGCTTCAGTCGCACGAATGGTTCTTTGGCGGATTTCCAGCCGTCGTCGGCGATGAGAACCTCCACATCGGCAAGCGTTCCGACTGAGTCATTGCCGTCCGTCAGGTCCGCTGCCGCCACGTCGAGTGATTGAAACACATGACCATCGCTCCCGCCGGTTTTCACTTCCAGTCCGCG
>JANNGQ010000918.1:0-8900 GCA_031403975.1 Planctomycetota bacterium | reverse complement strand
GCGAAGCATGGCGGAGTCTTTGAGCGATTCGCCCGTGTGAATGTCGAGCAGTTCCATGGTCAACAGGTAGTCCCGTTGGTAGTCCCCGTTGCTAGTGGTTGTGCCGGATGTGATGCTGGCGAACAGGAGATAGTCGAACGGCTGATCTGCGCGCTCCAGTGCGGCCTGGAGTTCCCGCTGCCGGGCGGGCAGGACCAGAGTGTCAGGACGGCAGCGGCATTCACCCATCGCTGCTTCAACGTATCGCCGGCTGATCATCTTGAACTGCGGGTCCTGAGAGACCTGCGTATCGATGTGCTCGTAAATCTGCTCCTTGAAGTCGCCGATTTCTTCGCCGCTTCGATTCTCAACGCCGACGAAGCAAACCGTACGACTGGGAGCCCCGTTGCCGTCAATCGTCGAATGAGAGGCCTGCTGCACAGTCGCGCAGGACTTGGCCAGCAGACGGCAGACGGATTCATCAATCAGCGGTTTCCACGTTTCGGCGCCGGCCGTGTGACTGCCGACCATATCTTTGTCGTCCTGCGTCAGGACATGTGCGCGCTGGCGACCGCGACATCCACTGACGATCGGGATTGCCAGGACACAGCTCAACAACACCACGAGTAACCGTTGACGTGGTATCACCCGCAAGACTCCGTTCTTAGGGCAGCATCTTCACCGGGCCGGACATTCCCTGTCGGCCATGCGGCTTCGCGCCGTGAGCGCGTGACATTTGCGGAAGAATATGGCCGCGGGGACTTCGGGCGAAAGAGCGGTTGGGATGGAAGAGATCCGTTGAAGGCGTGTCAGAACCGGGAACTCGCTCGTCTGCGGCAAATCCGGCACTCCCGCCAGCAGGGCAAGTCACTTGCTGCCGAACTGCAATTCGGGTTTCAGGCCTGCATCCGCCGCAAAAACCCACGAACGTCTCTGACTCGGCCGGCCCTGGTCAGTGTTCACTTTCAGACCGCCCGCGGTGCTCGACTTTGCCCGCGACCACCGTCGCTGTACAACCCACATGCCCCCAGAAACACCCAACGAAGCTGGATATGCCTGAGAACATCCGTACAGTTGCCAACGGTTTCGCGCGGATTGCGCGGTGCGTCGACAGGCCGATGAGGCTCCGAATGTACTGCAAGAATCCTGAGCCAAAATGGAAACCGTCTTTCTTCACTGCGTGGCAGGCTCGCCGATTCAGTCGTTCGTTTCCAATTGGCCGTTCAGCCGTCGCCGCGTTCGCTGCAGTGCTGCTGATCTGCGCCTTCATTGTGCCGTCGGCGGCATTGCCGGCTGCTGCGATTTCTGTTTCTGCAAGACACCCGATTTCGATCACCGAAGCCAGTCTGTATGTGACGCGCACGAAGGCGATCATGCGGATTCAGATGTTTGCGGAAGACCTGCTGCTGTTTCAGGGGCTGGAGCCGGACGATCAGGACCGCGTCTCTGCCGAAGATCTCCGCCGCGGGCTCGAACAGCATCGGGCGTTTCTGCTGGAACGAGTCACGCTGCGAGATGCGGACGGGCTTCCGATTGCCGGTCAAGTGACGGATCTCAAGCCGTTTGAGATTCCGACGGAAGGAATTGTCACGTCGGATCTCATGAAGCATTCGGCGACGTACGAGCTGGAATTCAGTTTCACGATGCCACCGGAGTTTCTGACGATTCAGCAGGACATCAGTGACGAGAACTTCATCATCCCGAGCGAGATGAAGCTGATTGTGCATCAGGCCGGAACGGCGCTCAATCACACTGAGTCATTGCAGCCGGGCGCGTCAACGACAATCCGCTTCGACTGGCAGCAGGCTCTCAGCGAGGACGCATCCGAAGCGGAATGGGATTCATGGTTTGAAAAGCAGCGCGAGGCGACTTTGGGAATCACGAGCTATGGCAGCGTCTACTCGTTTATCTACATCGAACCGACGGAAGTACGTTTCGAGCTGCTGATTCCGCTGGCGACTCTGAAGACAATTCTGCCCGTCCGTCATCGTGACGCGGCTTTTGTGGAAGTCGATGAACAGGACGCCGCGAGGGATCTGATTCGCAGCTGGCTGAAGGATGAGAATCCCGTCACCATCAACGGAACGCGCATCATGCCGGAGTTTTCACGGATCGATATGTATTCACTGAGTCTCTCTGATTTCGCTGCTCAGGCGGTGGCGCAGCGAGTCAGCATGGCCAGCGGGCGAGTCGGAATCATCCTTCGATACAGGACTCCGGACGATGCTGTTCGGGATGCGACGTTCAACTGGAACAAGTTCTATTCGACGATGAACAAGGTCCCTGCGGTCGTGGTCGCTTATCCCGACAGCATGGACCGGTTTGAGTTTTCACGGTTCAACAAAGCCGAAGACAACACACTGACATGGGCCTGCGACCCAGACGCACTCCCGCGGCCCGTGTCGGCTGTCACGGCAGTCGTTTCCGCGAAGCCGACGCTGACAATACCGGTCGGAGGAGTTCTGGCACTGCTGCTGGCTGCCGTCTGCCTGCGGCTCAAATCGGCAATCGTTCGCTGGACCATTGCTGGATTGCTGGTGCTGGCTGCCGCTGTTGTCTGGCAGCCGTCGGCGATGACGATCCAGCACCCCTGGCAGATGCTTCCGGAGCTGTCGCCTGAAGAGGCGAACCGCGTATTTATGTCACTGCATCAGGGAATGTACCGCTCGCTGGACTTCGGGAGCGAAGACCGCGTCTACGACGTTCTGGCCAAAACTGTCGACGGTGATCTCCTGGAAGATCTGTACCTTCAGCTGCGGCAGAGTCTTGAGATCCGCGACCAGGGAGGTGCGATCGCGCGGATCCGATCGGTCTCCTATGACGCGGGCCAGGCGGCTGATCGCAGAGAGTCCCGGGCGGACTGGCCAGGATTTGAGTATCACTCGACATGGACTGTGGCCGGCACCGTGGAACACTGGGGCCACGTTCACGAACGGCAAAATCAGTTTCATGCGGTTTTCACGGTCGAGCCGCGCGACGGCAACTGGAAGTTCACGCGGATGGACATCGAGGGCCAGCAGCAGAAATCGGCACGAACGACACTGAGGAAATTCTGAGCGCGGATTGAACAGTCGTGGTCTGCGGCTTGGCGTCAGATGCGTTACACGGACACTCTCAACGGATCGGTGGACTCCAGTCGCTGGCTCAGCATCTGGATTTCGTCGAGCTGTCCGGACCGCAGAAAAGTGTCCGCCGGACTCGGGTCGCGCGGTTTCAGCAAGACGGTACTGCGAGCGTAGCGGAGACCACGGAGCAAGATGTCGCGCTCCTGAGCGGTGATTTCAATATGCAGCAATTCGTCGGTCATATCAGTGCTTCCGGTATACGGCTGTAGAATTGCGGGACAGGCTCTCAGTCTGTCCGGCGTCACGTTTTCGTGTGCCGCATTGACGGAACAGTCTACGCCTCACTTCACTGCTCCTCAAGCGATGAAATGAGAAGCGGCACGTTTCACGCCGGGTACTGACAAGGCGGCACTGATTGGCGAGGGTTCGGGAGATCAGCCGGTCAAACTGTTTATGCGGGCGATGGGATTACGAAGCCCAGTTTTTTGATCGTTCGAGGGCCTTGCTCCAGCCAGCCCGAAGGTGTTCGACTTGAGTCTGTGGCATGGCTGGTTCGAATGTGCGGTCTGCCTGCCATTGAGTGGCGATCTGATCGCGATTCTTCCAGAAACCTGTGGCGAGGCCTGCCAGATACGCCGCTCCCAGTGCTGTGGTTTCGGAGATTTTCGGACGGACCACGGGAACTCCCAGCATGTCCGCCTGAAACTGCATCAGCAGATTGTTGACAGCCGCTCCACCGTCGACTCTCAGTGTCGTGATTTTCATTCCGGCATCGGCACGCATCGCATCCAGTACGTCGGCGACTTGATAGGCAATCGATTCCAGCGCGGCCCTTGCCAGATGACCGCCCGTGGCGCCGCGGGTCAGGCCGGCCACAATTCCTCGCGCATAGGGATCCCAGTGCGGCGCTCCGAGCCCTGCGAAGGCCGGTACGAAATAGACTCCGCCATTGTCGGAAACACTTGACGCCAGCCGCTCAACCTGGGAAGCAGAGCGGATCACTTGCAGCCCGTCACGCAGCCACTGCACCACGGCACCTGCGATAAACACACTGCCCTCCAATGCGTAGTCCGTCTGACTGCCGATTCGCCAGCCGACTGTGGTCAGCAGATTGTTGTTTGAGATTCGCGGCTTCGTGCCGGTATTCATCAACATGAAGCAACCGGTTCCGTATGTATTCTTGACCATTCCCGGCCGCGTACACATCTGACCGAACAATGCGGCCTGCTGATCGCCGGCGATGCCGGCAATCGGAATCGAGGCTCCGAAGAGTGATCGGGCAGTTTCGCCATACACTTCGCTCGACGAGCAGATCTTCGGAAGGATGCTGTGAGGACTCTTCAACGCCCTGAGCAGGTCATCATCCCATTCACAGCGGTGGATGTCGCAGATCATTGTGCGGGAGGCGTTGGAAATGTCTGTCACATGGACCGCACCCCCGGTCAGTTTCCAAAGCAGCCAGGAGTCAACCGTCCCGAATGCCAGATCACCGCTTTTTGCCAGTTCACGCGCACCGGGAACGTTGTCCAGCAGCCAGGCGATCTTTGTTGCGGAGAAATATGCGTCGATCACGAGGCCCGTACGGCTGCGAAAATCGTCGGCGCGTCGGCTCTTCTTCAACCGGTCGCAGATGCCGGCGGTCCGACGATCCTGCCAGACAATGGCGTTGTGAATCGGCTGGCCCGTGCGTCGGTTCCAGAGCACTGTTGTTTCACGCTGATTCGTGATCCCGATTCCGGCGACGTCTGCGGCTGTCCGTTTCGCCTGTCTGAGTGCGGCTCGCGCCACTTGCAGCTGTGAGGACCAGATTTCCTCTGGATCATGTTCCACCCAGCCGGGTTGTGGAAAAATCTGCCGGAACTCCTTTTGTGCCACGGCCATGATCGAACCGTCGTGACTGAATACCATGGCGCGCGAACTGGTGGTTCCCTGATCGAGTGCGAGAATGCAGGATGTCATGGCGGGGCTTTCAGGAAGCGATTACTACAGCGGGCCTTCTGACTCGGTGTTGCTGAATTCTTGCCGATTCAGCCCGAAACAGTCGAAATCAGGGGTTGCCTTGTTTCAACCCCGCAGCTGTTGCGGATGCCGCGGGGTCTTCGAACGGCAACGCCTTCAGGAAATCCACAAGGTCGTCCACTTCATCGGATGTCAGATGGCTGGTCTTGCCATGGCCGTCATTCTTGTTTTCGGTCGTGAGCACATCCCGAAGCGTCGCCGCTTTGCCGTGATGCAGATACGGCGCAGACCGATAGAGTCCCAGCAGCGTGGGTGTGTCGTACTTCGGTCCCATCAATTCGGACGGATCGTCACCGC
Source organism: Planctomycetota bacterium (assembly GCA_031403975.1). Classification (GTDB taxonomy): domain Bacteria; phylum Planctomycetota; class Planctomycetia; order Planctomycetales; family Planctomycetaceae; genus SXXK01. The sequence continues at coordinate 3,540 of JANNGQ010000918.1, read as the reverse complement.
CGGTTCCGACGTCATGCACAAGAAACTCAGAAGTGGAAAGCAGCGGCTGCGAATCCGAAAACAGTGGCCCGGAATGGCACGTTGCACACTGTGTGGATTCCGCGAAGAACAATTCCCGGCCTCGGGCTGCGGCATCACTCAGGCCGTGCTTCGCGTGAGGGCTCATCGCAAACTTATGCGAATTTGTGTACGCAGCCAGCGCGTCGAGTGCTGCGCTTCGTCCGCTGATCGGTTCCGCCAGGGCATCCGGCAGTGTACCTTTAAGCAGGCCCTGCCCCTGCATCAGTTTGCCTCGGATCGAATGTTCAAAGTCCTGCACCTCATCCCGGTCGGCGGACCAGTGAAGCGGATGAGTCCACAGCAGGCCGCCCAGTGGCTGCGTCGCCCGAAGTCCTTCCGGCTGCTGCCATGTTCGCCCGTCGGAATCACCATCCGGATGACAACTTGAGCATGAAATCCAGCTGCGACCGGACATCGGCTGAAGTGCCGTGTAAAACAGCCTTTTCCCGAGCAACAATTCGTCACTCAGTGGATTCTTCGTCACGACAGCCCGAGCCGTGACAGAACCATCACTCAGACTGTACGCAACAACTTCGAAATCAAGAGCGTTGTAAACCAGCGCCGCAGAACCGTCCGGCGAGAACCGCACAGCTCGCGGATTGCCGCCCAGCCGCACAGTGGCCTCGTATTCCAGTTCGACGTAGTCATCGCCTGTGATGCGGCAGACGAACATGTCGTTGGTTCCGGCGAATGCGACACACAACAGCTTGCCGTCCGGAGAGACATCGCAGTCCCACGGATTCGACGTCACGCGGGTGCCGCGAAAAGAATCCATCGGAATGCGATGCCGAGTTCCGGCCTTCTCACCGCCAAGCCTTGCAATGGACACATACGGAAAGATGGAACCATTGCCGTGAGCCGCTGTGACGCGCGAACGGATGTGTGTCAGGTAGGCCTTGCTGCCGTCCGGCGAAAGCACGACCTGTCGCGCCAGATTGTCGGTGGATGCCCCGTCCCAGGCGGCCAACATGCTGCCATCTGCTGACGACACTTTTAACAGCCGCGATGACAGGTATTCCGTGACCACCAGAAAGCTGCCGTCCTCGCTGATGGCAAGTCCTCGCGGCATCGAACCGACAGGCCATCGGGCATCTGTCTGGCCGGAGGCCGTGTCGATTCGAACGATCTGGCCGGGATATTCAAGTGTGACGAAGATCGCAGTGCCGTCCACATTGCTGACCACACCGTATGGCTCGTCAAAGACCTCGATACTTTTCGCCACGGCACCGGATTCCGAGTCAATAATCACGACCTGATCGTCGCCATACACGCAGCACGCCAACTGTTTCGACTCGCCAATCCATGCGACGCCTTCGGGATGCGAGCCGACGGCAATCTCATGAACAATGTTCAGGCCTGGCCAGCTCAGAATCGTGACAGTGCCGCTGTCGCGATTCGAGCACGCCACAAGGCTGCCGTCAGAATTGAAATTCATCAGCCCGGCAGAACGTGTCTGAGCGATCAGCAGCGACGGTACTATCACCGCGATGAGCAATGCACAGCATGTGGGGAGCATTTGTCGACGAGCATTCATCAGGAAAACTTTCACGAATCCGGTGGGAGTCGAACATCGGCAGTTTGTCTTCGCAGAAGTGTAGCAACCCCGCAGATGATGCCGAATGACGAGCCGTCTCCGGCAGTTGTTGCCGATGTCCCCTGTTCCGAAGGCAGGCCGCGAGAAGCGTCCGTGGCAATGAGTGATCCCCGCGGATTACAGGAATTCCCTTCAGCCGGGCGACGGGGATACAGTAGTCTCATGCGTATCCTGCTGATCGAAGATCCACAGACCGAGAACCTCTCTCCGGTCGCATTGCTGCGGCCAGTGTTTGAGCTCGTCTGCGGGCGCGATTCGCTGCGGCGGCGGTTGCAGCGATGGTTCCCGTATGCAGATTTCGGAGCATGGATCCGTCCGTGGCTGGTGGATGCCTACGGAGAAGAACAGCCGAACCTGCATGTGAATGATCCGGAGTGGCTGCAACAGGGGCCGGTGCTGCTGATCAACGGGCGCTGGCTGCCCGAGCGACGGCTCACGGCGCTCGACTTTGTGACGCACCAGGCGGGATTCCTGAACGGCGTGCCCGCGTGGAGCATGATCGCCGGGCACGATCTGGCGGAAATACTACTGGGCGATCTGCAGTCGTCGCTCGCCCAGTTCGCAAAGGCACAGCGGTCAATACCTGCTACAGGAATACTGATTCAGTATCCGTGGGACCTGGTGAGCAACAATTCCTCGCAGTTGGTCCGGGACTTCAGCGATGAAGGCGTCTCGCAATGTCCGCCTTTCGATCATGTTCAGATTCTGGGCGACACGGCAGACGTCTACATCTCGACGCAGGCCACGATTGATCCTTACGTCGTGATCGACGCCCGCAGCGGGCCGGTTTCGATCGATCGGGACGTTCACATTCAGTCCTTTACAAGGATTGAAGGACCGTGTCACATCGGTCGGGGTACTCAGATGTTTCGTGCCCTGATCCGCGGCGGCACGACAATCGGAGAACACTGCCGCGTGGGTGGAGAAGTCGAGGAATCAATCCTGCACGGATTTGTCAACAAATATCACGATGGCTTCGTCGGGCACAGCTACATCTGTCCGTGGGTCAACCTGGGCGCAATGTCGTCGACGTCGGACCTGAAGAACGACTACAGCAACGTGCAAGTCCCCCTGCAGGGGCAGTCGATTGATTCCGGCCTCGACAAAATCGGATCGTTCATCGGCGACCACAGCAAGACGGCCCTCGACAGCATGTTCAATACCGGATCGTCAATCGGCGTGATGACAATGGTCCTTCCCGGAGGTCGCCTGCTGCCTCGCCACGTTCCCTCATTCAGCAGTGTGACGTTCGGTGAGCTGGCTCTTGACTGGCCTGTGGACACAGCCATCGAAACCGCGCGGATCGTGATGCACCGTCGAGGTCAGGTGTTGACGGCTCACGCCGAACGGCTGCTGCGAATCGTACACCAACGCACCGAACTCGAACGTCAGACCGCATTGCAGCGCGCCGGATTGCGGCAACCGCGTAACGATTTTCCACGCGACATCCAGGCGACTTCGCAGAGTTGATGTAGCCGGATTCGTGAGTGCTTGTCATTACCCACAATCCTGGTTCCGCATCGCAATGTTTTCATTGGAACAACGCTTCCGTCGGGCTTGTCCCGGTCGGGGCGACTCTGTAGCCGTCAATTGCGTTCCCGCCGGGGCAAGCCCGACGGAAAACCAGACCCCTACAGTACATCGTGTGCATGCAACGATTCAGTTATCAAAATGTGGGTAACGACAAGTTCGTGAGTGCCCGGTCCGATTTTCTCACCACCCCGGCGACGGGAAGTCATTGCCCTTCCGCTCCTTAATCGATGTAACTGAATTCATTCGACAGCATCAGGGCCTGAACAATTTCTTCCCATGATGTCAGTTTTCCCGACTGGTCAGCGACCGCAGTGACCGACACAGTGCCTGGCCCGTTCAGGTGAGCCAGGATC
>JANNGQ010000917.1:0-2407 GCA_031403975.1 Planctomycetota bacterium | reverse complement strand
GTGATTTCCGATCGGATGACCGGAGTCCGAGAGGTTTGTGAGCCATGACACATCGGCCTGCTCGAGAACTCGTCCCACGCAGAAATAGTGAATGCGTCCGCCCGCCTCACGGACTCTGCGACCGGCTTCGACCGCATACGCCTTCGTAGCGTCGTCCAGGTTTCCCTTTTCGAAGTTCCAGTGAGTGTCCTCACGATTCGGGAAATTCGCCGACATTTCCAGGTCGAGAGTGATGGCAATCTGCGCTGGCTTCGGCTGCATCGACGCAACAGCCCCGGACGCAACCACGGACGCCGCCGAAGCCGCCAGAAAGTGCCGACGAGAATGACTCATTTGCATTGGTGCAGCTCCTTAAGATCGCTCAAACACGTTAGCAGTCTCTTCGCTGAGTCCGCCTGCGTCTTATGCGACTCATCAGCGTGCATCAGCGTCCATTAGCGGTTCAGATCAGCGCAGCCGATCCTGAAAATTAGATGACACCCGTTTGGATGGTCCGACTCCACCTGAATCCCACGACCACTGATGTTTCCCAATCGCAGTTTGGAACCATTAATGGACGCTGATGAACGCTAATGAACTTGAGGTCAATTAAGTCGACCGCGAGTCCCATGCTACGGAATCACGGCCTCCTTCAACTTCACCCAGGAAATCTGCGTCACCAGTTGATTCAGAGCCGCAAATGAGATGTGTGCATTGGTGGCATACCGGGGAGTGTTGTTTGCCGGAAACGTGGCCAGAGTCGCGTCGCCGACAAGGAACACGTTGAAGTCTTTCGACAGGTTCTCGTAACCCGCGGTCGTCCTGCAGAAACACATGTCCGTGGCATAACCCGTGAGCAGGACATGACGGACCCCGTGAGATTTCAAAAAATCCCGCAGCGGCTCATAACCTTCAGCGTCGTAAATGATGACGTCATCGGGGGCGACATTGACATCCCGAGTCACAGGAATCGGCTGCTCCCAAAAACCAGCATTGTTGTATTTCGCACCCGAGTCCAGCCCCGGGAACTGCTTGAAATAGTCAATCACAGGTGTCGATGCTGAGACAGCGAATTCAGCGGGAAGTGGCTGGCCCTGGTATTTGAAGTTCTTGAGTTTGTCAGCCAGCTCCTTCGCCCCTTCCGAGCGCTGCTGTTGTGTGGGAGTCGACCGGACCGATCGATAGAGCTTCGTGCGGATTGCGTCTTCCTTGCCGGGCAGGCTGAACATGACACAGGCGACGCGGCTCCGAAGTGACTGAATGAACGGATCAATGACCTCGTGAGTGTGCCTTGCGGCCAGATGATTCTTGGTGGGTGTGCAGAAGTCAGCGACTCCGGCCGGTTCCGGCGTATCCCAGCCCTGACCGTCGTCGATGCCCCACGGATGAACCATAATCACAGCTGTGTCACTGGCTCGCAGCCGATTAGGAATCTCGATGATCCCGCGAGCGTTGTAGGAGAATCGCCAGGCTCGAACTGTCAGGTCTGCGTCGTCGTCGTCAACCAGCATGGGAGCTTCGTAACGGGTTTCCTCCACGATCGGCTGCACGAATTCCGGATGATCATTCAGCAGCGGCGGCGGATTCTGCAACTTCGTCAGAACATTCAGATAAGTCCGGTGCTCATCCGATTCCTGAGCGGAGCCCAGCGTCAGTGTCATGATTCCTGCAGTCATGACAACCAGGCCGGCCCTGACGAAACGACACTGCCTTGACACCGATGCAACAAACTCAGTCATGTCATGTGCCCTTTCAAGTCGGGTGAAACGGTTGACACCCTTCGCTCGCCGGGAATGATACGGGTCTCAGTGCTTCACTCCGACCGGAGAATTCTCATGCGGAACATGTATTCACGCCGTCCAGATTCCATCGCTGTACGGATTCGACCCTGCGGCCTGTTCGGTGGAGCGGTGGCGTCCATTGTGATCTTTCTCTCAGTCTCGGGCAACGCTGCAATGGCCGAGGATCCTGTGGTCGTCGTCGAAGAACTGACCAAAGCCAACTGGGATCGACTCGCCCCAAAGGGCAAGGAGGTTGATGCCATCTACGGCGACATTGTTCTGCAGAATGCTCATCTGAGGGCCGTGATCGCGAAGCCCGTCGCAACTCGAAATGCCAACATGACGGTTGGAAACGTCGGAGGATGTCTGATCGATCTGACAACCCGCGAACACGAGAGCGATCAACTCAGCGCATTCTATCCTGCGCGAAGGGCATTTGCGTTTGCAGAAAAGCCCGTGATGATCGTGTCAACGTTTCTTGCAAACGCTGATGGAACTACGGCAGGTCTTCCGACCCGCGGAGTGCGAGTGAGTTCGCCAGGAACAGAGTCGATGCCTGCTTTTGCGACTAGTTATTCTCTATCACCGCAAGACGCCTGGCTCAACATCGAATCCAAATGGACCAACACCACAAATGCCGATATCAC
>JANNGQ010000916.1:0-4954 GCA_031403975.1 Planctomycetota bacterium | reverse complement strand
GATTATCGCCGCTACGTCATGCCTCATACAAGGCGTCTGATTCAGTCGGTCGAGCCGTTTGCTCCCGTCATCAACTTTCTGAACGGGAACCCGGCTTTGCTGCCGCTGCAGCGCGAAGCCGGCGGGCAGGTGATGGGGATCGACTGGCGTTCGCAGCTTGATGATGCATGGAACACCTTCGGCCACAACGTGGCCATTCAGGGCAATCTGGACCCGGTCTCGATTTACGCGGAACTGCCGGTGCTGAAACAGCGCGTTGCCGATGTTCTGGAATCCGCAGGCGGCCGTCCAGGTCACATTTTCAATCTTGGCCACGGTGTGATGCCCGACATGCAGCCGGACCATGTGAAAGCCGTGGTCGACTACGTCCATGAATTGGGCCGGCGATAAGGGCAACTGATGACTTCCGGATCGGAAACTTCCCTCCTGTCTCCGCACCGCATCGCGGTGATCGGCGGCGGTATCACAGGACTGGCCGCGGCGCACCGGCTGGTGTCGAGGAGCGAACGGACGGAGGTGACGCTGTTTGAAGCGTCGCAGCGTCTGGGCGGCATTATCCGCACAGAGGCGGCCGATGGTTTTCTGATGGAGCTCGGCCCTGATTCCTTCATCACTAACAAGCCTGCCGGAGTTCAGTTCTGTCAGGAGATCGGATTCGCGGAACAGCTGATTCCGACGGAGGCTGTTTTTCGGCGTTCGCTTGTCCTGAAGAATGGACAGCCGCTGCCCGTCCCCGAGGGCTTTCAGCTCATGCAGCCGTCGAATGCCTGGGCGATCCTGTCCTCGCCCGTCCTTTCCTGGCGCGGTCGGATTCGACTTCTGGCAGAAGCATTTGTTCCCAGGCGCGCGGTGGGCGAAGACGAAAGTCTTGCGAGCTTTGCCATTCGTCGCTTCGGGAAGGAGGCCTTCGAGCGTCTGGTCCAGCCCCTGGTCGGCGGAATCTATACGGCCGATCCGGCCAGACTCAGTCTCGCGGCCACACTTCCGAGATTCGTTGACATGGAGCGATCCCACGGCAGCGTGATTCGCGCGGCAAGGGCTCAGGCGAAATCCGCCTCGACCGAACGCGGCTCGTCCGACGATGCCGCGTCAGGAAGTGGTGCCCGATATGGATTGTTCATGACGGCCGCCAACGGGCTGGGAAGTCTCGTCGCCGCTGCTGAGCACTGGCTGCGAAAGTCCGGGCGAGTGAAATTCCGGATGGGGCGAGGCGTTTCTGAACTTGTTCCCGCTTCCGAAGGTTCAGGACAATGGACATTAAGATTCCGTAACGCAGTGCCTGAGCATTTCGATGCCGTCATTGTGACACTGCCGACGTACGCAGTGGCAAAGCTGCTGAAAACGTCGGCGATGCAGGATCTGGCGACGGCTCTGAACGGCATTGAGTACGCCTCGAGCGCCATCGTACTGAGCGGTCACCGGCTGTCGGATTTCAGTCATCCGATGGACGCCTTCGGATTGGTCGTTCCGACAATTGAACGGCGGAAAATTCTGGCCGTCAGCTTCTCCAGCCGCAAGTTCGCGAATCGGGCTCCGGACGGGCATGTGTTGCTGCGGACATTTGTCGGGGGAGCCCTGCAGCCCGAACTGCTGCAGGCGGACGACGATGACATGTCGGCCATGGTGAATGAGGAACTGCGGCAGACCTTCCGGATGTCCGTCGATCCATTGTTCAGTGAAGTCCTGCGCTACGAAAACGCGATGCCGCAATACCATGTCGGACACCTGGCACGAGTGGCCCGGATCGAAGAACTGCAGGCCGCGTTTTCCGGTCTGCGGCTTGCCGGCAGCGCTTATCATGGTGTCGGCATTCCCGACAGTATCGCCAGCGCTCGTGAGGCCGCTGACAGAATCATCGACAAAACAGCATAGTCAGTTGATTCGCCGCGCCTCCATGTGGGGCAGGCTTCCAGCCTGCCTGGACGCGCCTCCATGTGGGGCACGCTTCCAGCCTGCCTGGACCTAAAAAACGCATGTGGTTTTGAATCGACAAGGCAGGCTGGAAGCCTGCCCCACGATGATACCGACAGTCCCCAGGGAGAAAAGTGATCTCGGCGCGCCGTGGATGAGCGGGTTCTCGGGGTCTGAGGCATTCAACTTTCACGGCAGACCATCGCCCGTCACATTGCACCGTCGGCGGCTTTCAGCCTCTCATTGCGGTCGAATGCCAGCAGGGCCGTAATCAGTTCACTCATGTCGCCCGTCATGATCCGGTCGAGCTTGTAAATCGTCAGATTGCAGCGATGATCGGTCATGCGGTTCTGAGGAAAATTGTACGTCCGGATGCGTTCGCTGCGGTCGCCGGAACCAACCAGAGTTCTTCGTGTCTCGGCCCGCTCGTTCTGCTGCTTTAACTGCTGTGCTTCCAGAATCCGGCTGCGCAGAACCTTCATGGCTTTCGCGCGATTCTTGTGCTGGCTCTTTTCGTCCTGACACTTGACCACGATTCCTGTCGGCAGATGTGTGAGTCGTACGGCGCTTTCGGTCTTGTTAACTTTCTGACCGCCGGGACCACCGGCACGCATCGTGTCGACCTGCAGGTCTTCCGGACGGATGTTGACTTCGACTTCATCCGCTTCGGGCAGCACAGCCACGGTCGCGGCACTGGTGTGAATGCGGCCCTGCGTCTCCGTTTCCGGGACTCGCTGCACGCGATGCCCGCCACTCTCAAACTGCAGTGAATGGAATGCACCTTCGCCGGTGATCGAGAACACGACTTCCTTCAGTCCACCCAGTTCCGTGGAGCTGAAATCGAGTACTTCCGTCTTCCAGTTCCGCTGCAGGCAGTAGGCCAGGTACATATCGTATAAGTCCTTCGCGAACAGTGCGGCTTCGTCGCCGCCCGTGCCCGCTCGGACTTCCATGATGCAGGCAGCCCGCGTGACCGAATCGCCGGCCGTGGCCATGTCTTCCAGTTCAACGGCCAGAGTGTCGCGCGCTCCGACGAGCTGATTCAGTTCCGCCTTTGCATACTCACGCGAAGTGAATTCGGTTTCCTCCTCCACCATCATTTTCGCGGTGTCAATGTCTGCTTCCAGCGCATGAAACTTTTTGACCGCGGCCGCGATCCGCGACAGCGATCCCAGCTCTTTCTGAATCTGCAGCATTCGGGCGACATTGGAATGCACGTCCGGGTCGTGGAGCTGCGTTTCCAGCTCCTGCCAGCGGGCGTATTGGCGTTCAAGGACCGGAAACATCGGAGAATCACCTCAAGACTTGTTCCGGACTGAATTCTCACGAATTCAGCTACGGGTGTGTCAAACAAAAAGGACGTACGCAACTGAATGCGCACGTCCCTTAAGAATGTCAGATTCCGGTCGCTACTGGGCGACTTCTTCCTTCTTGCCCCAGCCGTACTTCTTTGTGAACTTCTCGACACGTCCGGCCGAGTCGACAAACTTCATCTTACCAGTAAAGAAAGGGTGTGACGCCGAGCTGATTTCGACTTTGACCAGCGGATATTCTTTGCCGTCTTCCCACTTCGTGGTCTCTTTGGAACGCATCGTGGAGTTGATGATGACCCGTGTCCCGGTGGACGTGTCCATGAACACGACAGGCCGGTATTTGGGGTGAATGTCTTTTTTCATCTCTGTAAGCCTTGAGGTAATACGGTCGACAGGTGACGAGTACACCTGTGTTCAGACCGACTTGAAATTGCGGCTCAAACCCGGCCGCTGTGCAGTGTCCGGCTCTGCCGCCGAAAATCGAAGCCGCGGAGTGTAAGTCGCTTCCGACGAATCGGCAAGGAAAAACCGAGCATGGAATACTCAGCCCGCGGAATCCGGGACATTGAGATGGAAGGTGACTCACAAGGATAGATAAGCCGTTCCGATCGGAAAGCCCCGGATTTCACATAATGTCAGGGAATCTCGAGTTTCAGCGTTTATGAGCGGTTCCAAACCGCTGATAGACGCTCATCGACGCTGATGAGTCGCAGTAGAAACCGGCAGTGGTATTTGTTCCGCCCGGAGGGTGAAAACCATCCGGAGCCGCGGAGCCGGAAGGCTCAGTGACAACCACATGTCATGCGTTCCGTGCCAAGGGCACACAGTGTGACAGCCCAGGGCATCGCCCTGGGAAAATGCGATATTAAGGGTCCGAAGCCCCAACGGGCAACGCCGTGAAGGATTTTAGGCAGCAAAAAGCGAGTCGCCGGACGGTGTTTACGCTGAAAGCGTTGTATTCCAAAGCCTGGGGTCAGTGAGACGGTGAAGCCGTCGAGCGCCACCCCGGGTTGGGGATCCCCGACCGGAAAACTACGCTGAAAGCGTTGCACAAGAAACGCTGTGGAACACTTTCAGTGTTCAAATCCCATGGGCTGCGTTTCCTGGGGTGGCGCATTCGCTGTCGCGAATTGCTGACCCCAGGCTTTGGAGTGAAACGCCTTCAGCGTAAAACGCCGATGCGTGTTTTCTTTATGAAAAATCCTTCACGGCGTTGCCCAACGGGGCGAAAGGATCGCCTCTCCTCATCACGCCCTTTCAGGGCACTCCCGCTCAAACTGCATATTTCCTGGGGCGATGCCCCAAGCTTTCACATTGTGCCGCGTTGCGGCAAAACGTATAGGAAACGCGATCCGTGGTGACGGATCAAAAACCGGATAAATCAATACCCGCAAAACCCCGACTTTTGCACAGCCCAGGCTCAGCCTGCCTTGTCGTTTCGTGAGGCAGGATTCCAGTCTGCCTCGTCGTTTCGTGAGGCAGGATTCCAGCCCGCCGTGTCCACTCAAAGGCTCATGCGTTCGTTCAAATTCAGACTGGCTTGAAGCCGGTCCTACGAAAAATCAGACCGGAAGTGGGAATCTGGCCGAGCGTCTTAAGGCGTGGCATTTGGAAACACCGGTGGTTAAAACACTTGACACGGATTCAGCTTGCATTCAAAAAGTCTCGGCAATCTCACCTTCACTCTTTCCTCTCATTCGTTGGCTGCCAAGCCGCTTGCCATTGCAATT
>JANNGQ010000915.1:0-2008 GCA_031403975.1 Planctomycetota bacterium | reverse complement strand
ACGCCACTCGCCGGGAGTGGCCGCATACGAGACGCCCAGCCGGCACGCGATCCGCGCGGTGATACGACGGTTCGGACGTTTGATGGACCCGGAACTGGTGGGCCTGTTGGTTCCCTGGGCGTCCACCAGGAAAATGGTTGCACGCGAAGGTACGAACAAAGATTCCTCACCCGGCGCGTCAGTGGTCGACGCCGGTATGAACTGCCTGCCGGGCCGAGAATGCTCAGGCTCTTCCCGTCACGACACTGAGAAGGCACGGCACGTCCACATGGCTGCTGATTCTTCCGGGTTGTTACACCGGAGCAAACTCCGTTCGGACTCGTACTGGATCATGGGTTCTTCAGCGAGAACCTGGTGTGTTCCGAGCGAACGGTGCAGGGCAGTACTGGCTCAGACCATCGTCCTGTGATTTTTGAGTTCTCAGCAGCGATGCAGTGCACGGCAACCGAAGATGAAGTTACAGGCCATGGGGCGCTCAGGCAGGAAGACATTGACGAATCTCCCGTCTGAAGTGCCTCACTGCCGCTGGCGGATTCTCATTCACGGTTTCAGCCGAGACGCATGTCCCAATGCAGACTTCAGCATCTGATCGAGAATTCGAACCTGTACGGACATTGGAGAATTGTGATTTGTCCAGGTATCGCACCAGCGAGTTCCGAGCTTTCTGGCACCGGATTGCAGCAAATAACGAGCGAGTTCTGTCCAGACCATGCGACTTGCCAGACCGAGCGGCGTTGAGCCGTCACTGGAAGCTTGATCCAGGTTCGCTCCATGCTGCTTCAGTAAATCGGTCATCTGAATTGCAACCACGGTGTCCAGATGAATGGCCGTCGTCAGATGATGCAGAGCTGTGTAGCCACGTTCGTCCAACGGCTGTATGCAACCTCCGGCGGTGCGGGTGAAGTTGGGGTCCGCTCCGAGCTCCAGCAATGTTCTCAAGCGGCCGACGTCGCCGGACAGAATCGCGTGGATCAGAAGTGTCAGGCCCTTGTGATCAATCATGTTCAGATTGCCAGGCAAACCAGCCTTGCGGATAAACTCGTCAGTGGTTGGCACTTGAATCAACTCAGCAAAGCCTTCCGGCCAGACCGCACCCGACACGATCGGTTCGCAATGTTCGAACAGAAACTGCACGACGATCGCCAGAACTCGGTCAATACCCGCCTCCATAGATTCGGTGGGTGCGATCATTGATTCCTGTCGGTTCAGTCCCGGATGATTCCGCTCACTGTAGTCCCAAAGGTCAAGCAGGTTTTCCATCACCATGCCGCCCCTGCGCTCAAGAGTCACACTCACAGACTTACTCCCGTCTGCGGCAAAGTTTGAGCGAAAACCGTAGACAGATACCCGTGTTGCGGTCGACGAATGGAATTGCCAATGAGATGAGGTCATACGCTGCGGACGTATTCCCGCGCGGCACGACATGAACTCCGTACACCACCAACGGCCCCGTCATGTTGAGAGTCGTCTCGTGCTGACGCAGATATTCGAGGCGCGCCAAAGCCTGAAACAGGCATCCGGCCGGCTCCCGGAACTCCGGCGACAGGACGCGAAGCTGGGCTTCAAAATCCTGACCCTGAAAAGCCCTGCTGTCGATCTGTTCGGCCGACATGATTTTCCCCTGCGCCGGTTGTTGTGGTCAGTGCCACGATTGCAAAGCGGAACCGTCGCGTGTCGGAATCCGACTAAAACGAACGATGCAGGCAGACTGTAGAGGTTTCAAGCTCCAGAGCCGATCGATTCGCTTCAGACGCCGACGAGACGGTGAGTTTCGCCCTGAATCAGGGAGACCTGCGTCAGTCGGCAGAGGTCGAGCAGTTCGTTGGCGGCCTGCATGATTCCGATCATGTCTTTATCGTGTTCCAGAGCATTCTTGAGCTGCTCAGAGACCTCAGCCATGTTGTCGATGCCCGCACGCGCCGCTGTATTATGCAGTTTCTGAGTCAGATCGCGGAGTTCACCGAGGTCCTGATCATCCAGTGCCGACACCAGACGTTCGATCTGCAGG
>JANNGQ010000914.1:0-1618 GCA_031403975.1 Planctomycetota bacterium | reverse complement strand
CGAGTTTCCGACAAGTCACACTGAGGACCAGAAAGGCCGAGGAGTTCTTCATGATCCCGATCAAACTCGTTTTGATTGCGTCTGTGTTTTTTGGACTGATGGCCGTTCGAAATGCGTACGGAGATCCGCCGACGAGTGAGGCGAAGACGGCGGGCGATACCGAGAATGGGCCCGATGCAACGCAGACAACCGACGCTTCGGAATCGCCGAGACCTGTACCTCAGAGCTCAAGTTCCGAGCCCGACGTCTCCCCGTCCGAGTATGCTCTTACGAAAGAGCTTCTTGGCAACCTCAGCCCCGAGAACATGAAGTCGCTGGGCGAGATGCTTGAGGAGGACTGGCAGAACCGACCAGAGTGGGGCGAGATGGCGGTTGCGATTCTGAAAGACGACTTCATGCGGCCCGGTACAGGATGGTGGAAGCCGAGTGCGAAGCGCTTCGACTGGAATTGGCTTGGCGAGCGATTTGATGTGAACAACGACGGCAATGTCGCTCGTGACGAGCTTCCCGGTGATGTGGCTAAGGCCGATCAACTGTTTGAGCGACTCGATCGGGACAACGATGGGAAACTGATGCCGGCGGATTTCGACTACAGCGATCCGAATCCGGCGACGATGTTCATGAATCCGGCAGCGATGAAGGACAGGATGTCCAATCAGCTCTTTGGCCGACTCGACAAGGATTCGAATGGTCGCATCACGATGGAAGAACTGGCGGAGTTCTTCCGCTATGGCGACAAAGAGGAACTGGAATTCCTCTCCCCCGAGGACCTGCGATTCGCGATTGACGAACCTCTGTCGACGAGACGTGACAGCGAACCGGAAGACAATTCTCCTTCCGTCGGCCCCTACACTCCGGCTGCGGCATTCAAGATGTTCCTTCGCGGCGATCTCGGCTGGCTGACTGCCGGCCCTGAAGTCGGCGATATCGCCCCGGATTTCACGTTGCCGACTCACGATGGTGCAGCCAACGTCACGTTGTCCGATTCATTCGGGAAGCGGCCCGTGGTGCTCGTGTTCGGCAGTTTCACCTGAGGCCCCTATCGATCCCAGTCTGGGGTCATCGACAAGCTGTTCGCCCGGTTCAAAGACCGAGCTGACTTCTATTCCGTCTACATTCGCGAAGCACATCCCTCGGATGGCTGGAGCATGGCCTCCAACAAACGAGTCGACATCAATGTTGAACAGCCGACGACGGCCGCCGAACGGACCCGCGCGGCGGTTCATTGCTGCGACTCGCTGAAAATGGCGCTGCCACTGCTGGTCGACGGCATCGACGATGTGGTCGGTCGTGAGTACAGCGGATTCCCGGATCGACTCTACCTGATCGACATTGATGGTCGCGTCGCGTACAAAGGCGGGCGAGGTCCGTTTGGCTACAAGCCGCGAGAGCTGGAGCAGTCACTCATCATGCTGCTGCTGGACGAAGCACAGCGGGCAACATCCGCGACGATCGAAGGGAGCACGACTCCATCCAGTGATGAATAGCAACGTCATCGCTGACCGAAAGACCTGACACTGCGGAAAAGTAGTTCCGGACACCGATTCGCGGGCACTGCAGTCATGCCGTGAAAAAGACTCGCTTTTCCGGTTTTTTGCCTTTATTCGCGTTCATTCGC
>JANNGQ010000913.1:0-4286 GCA_031403975.1 Planctomycetota bacterium | reverse complement strand
GGCGATCTGATCATTACACTCAGCAGCAGCGACACGTCAGAGTTGACGCTGCCCGTTCAGGTGATCTTGCCACTGGGGCAAACGACCATCACAGTGCCGATCGATGCCATTGACGACAACATTCTGGATGGACTGCAGTCGGTCACGATCACTGCGAGTTCGGCCAGTTATGTCGACACTCTTGTCACGATGGATGTGCGGGACGCCGAACTGGTTGGCGTTGAAATTCTGGCGAACACTGTTTCCGAAGCTGCCGGTAACTTCGCCAGCACAGTCAAAGTCTCGCGATCGAACGTCGACGGACCATTTCCGTATTCGTCGACTCAGCCGTTCTCCAATACCGCCCCGATCACAATCCTCGACCAGGATAAAACCCGCACGTTCATCACAGTCCCTTCGCAGTCATCTCGTGTCAGTGACATCGACGTGACTCTTTCGCTGACGCACGGCTGGCTGGGGGACCTGGACATCTACCTCATCAGCCCCGCCGGAACACGAGTTGAACTCGTCACCGACCTGAACAGCAATCAGGAGTTCATGACCGGTACGATCTTTGACGATCAGTCTCTCGGCGGAATTCTCGCCGGAGCGTCTCCGTTCACTGGCCGGTTCCGCCCCGAGGGATTACTGGGAAATGTCAACGGCGAGAATCCGTCCGGCGTCTGGACTCTGGAAATCACCGACGACAATCGCGCCGACTTCGGCACTCTGTTTAACTGGTCGATGCAGATGGTGACGGCCGGACTGGCTCCTATGACAGTGCAGCTTGCTGTCGGAGGTGACCCGAATGAAATCGGTCTGCAGACTTCTGCGACCATTCCGGCGAATCAGTCTGAGATCACGGTTCCGCTGCACGCAATCGACGATTCCGTCCTTGATGGAACGCAGACGGCGACAGTGACAGCCACGAGTATTGATGCCACCGGATTCTTCCTCGGCAGTGATTCCGTTCAGGTCACCGACCTTGAAATCCTGACGTTCACTGTCAATCTCACGACAGTGTCGGAAGCCGCCGGTATGAATGCTGTCACCGGAACTCTGACGAGATTCAATTCGGACCTGTCAATGCCGTTCACGGTTACCGTCAACAGCAGTGATACATCGGAACTGACAGTGCCGCTGACCGTGACAATCCCCGCGGGGCTGCCGTCGAGGACCTTTTCGATCAATGCGGTTGATGACGCACTGGTGGACGGCGATCAACTGGTCACCATCACAGTTTCCGCCCCGGCCTATGGTGCGAATCTGACACGTTCGATCACTGTGGAAGATCTTGAACCCAGTCTGAATCTGACGACAGGGACACTGGTTGTCCGGGAAGACCAGAGCAGCTTCCAGGTCACCGTAACTCGCCTGGATCAGTCGGATATCAGTCAGCCAATGGTTGTATTGTTGGCGGCCTCAAACGTTCCGGCCGGAGTGCCATTGACCCTGAATGTCCCGAGCTCTGTCACAATTCCGGCCAACGCCAATCAGGTGTCGTTTACAGTCACGATTGTCGACGACGCATTGCTGGACGGAACACAGACAGGTCGGATTAGTGCCACGGGAACAGGCATTATTTCCGCCTCAATTGACATCAGCGTCACGGATGTCGAATCGCTGGTGGTGACATTTGACCGGACAGAATTCCTTGAGAGCGGCGCAGCGAAAGCTGCGAGGGGCACGGTCACTCGCAGCAATACGAATACCGGGAGTGCCCTGGTTGTCACGCTGACCAGCCAGGACACGACAGAGCTGACAGTCCCACCGACGGTGACCATTCCGGCAGGAGCGTCCAGCGTTAACTTCGACATCGCTGCAGTGAACGACCCGCTACTGGACGGACCACAGACTGTCATTGTCTCCGCCGCCGCCACTGGCTACTTCGGTGGCTCGAACAGCATCATAGTCCTGGACCATGAGCCTCCCGCCATCATTGCTCCCGGGGCCACGACAACAAATCCGCGGCCGACAATTATCTGGGGATCTCTGGCAGGAGCGATTCGGTACGAACTGCTGCTGTCCAATCTCAGCTCGGGCGTGAACCAGCTGATTTACAATGTGTCGATCACTGCGACGCAGTTTACTCCGCCGGAAAAACTGGGAATCGGCCGGTATCGCGTCTGGGTCCGAGCCATCGACGCCCTCGAACAGCCAGGATTCTGGAGTTTTCCGAAGGACTTCAGAATCGACACGGCACCGACGATTACAGCTCCCGTTATTACCGGAACGACGGCCGGCGGAGCGTTTCCTGAGATCGCCTGGACCGAAGTCGCGGATGCGGCACGCTATGAACTGTGGGTCAACAATCTGACGACTGGTCAGGTCCGAGTGATTACCCATACAGATCTTGTGACGACATCTTATGTGGCCACCGAAACTCTGGGATCCTCGGTTTACAAAGTCTGGGTGCGGGCCTTCAATGCCGTTGGCGAATACGGGCAGTGGAGCGTACCGCTGACGTTTACGATTCTGGCCGCGCCGGCAATCATCACACCGACCACCGGAGGAACGTTTGACCGGACTCCGACGTTTACCTGGAACGCCATTCCGGGGGCATCGAATTACGACATCTGGGTCTCCAGTCGCACGACGAACACGATTGTGATCAGGAATCAGAATGTCCAGGGAACAACACTGACAGCTGCAACGGATTTCCAGAACGGTGACTACACGGTCTGGGTCCGGGCTCAGAACGGATCGCAGTTCAGTGCCTGGTCGGCATCGCGGCTGTTCTCTGTCGGAACACCTCCGAAGATCTCGTCGCCGACAGCAAACGGAACGACCGGCAACAAGCCGACGTTCGGCTGGTCCAGTCTCACCGGGACCGAGCGTTACGAAATCTGGGTCACAAATATCGGCACCAACACACGCGTCATCTATCTCACGAATCTTACGACAACGAATTACACAGCAACGACTGCTCTTGCGGCAGGGAATTACCGTGTCTGGGTCCGCGCAGTCAGCAACATGGGCGAAACGACCGCATGGAGCACCGGCGTCCAGTTCGCAGTAGCGGGCGTTTCTGCACCGGAATCTGTTGGGACTAACGGCGCTCAGCCGCTATTGGCATCCGCAATTGACAGCAATTTCGCGAGGGGGCTGAGGAAACAATTTGCGACGACCGTCAGCATACCTCGTACAGCGGCGGCGTCAGAACGCGGTGCAGCAGCGATCAATGATTCGACTTGCGCGGCGGGACTTGTCGCTGAACAGGTCCTTCCGTCCGTGACGTCTGCTCCAGTCGAAGGCGACGCAGATGCATGTGACGCAGTCATGGCCTCCTGGGATGTCTCCGAATGGTGGACCACTGCTGACAAGTCAGCAGATTCCCTGTCGGCAGGACAGCCTGTTCGTTCCGGCAAGGCACGACGGACGGCAGTTTCTGTCTGACGCCGGTGTCACACTTTCCAGAGTTCAATCGTGCGACGGATGAGGCCTGATCTCTGCCAATGACTCACCGGGCCTTTTGCGAGGATCTCTCGGTCGGCACAGTCGTACTGTCGGACGCTGAGGCTCATCACCTGCTGCATGTCCTGCGCATCGCGAATGGTGAGGAACTTGCACTTTTCGATGGCCGGGGAACCGAAGCGGCCGCGTGTGTCAGTGGTTTGTCGCGGCGAGATGTCACCTGCACCGTCTTGAGCCGACGATTCGTCCAGCCGGCCGACAGACCTCGCGTGACCGTTGTGGCCGCTCCGCCGAAAGGTGACCGACTCCGCTGGATGGTAGAAAAGCTGACGGAGATCGGTGTTGACCGGCTGATACTGCTGCAGACTGAGCGCACCATTGTGGTCCCCGGAGAAACCCGACTCGACAAGTTGCGTGCCTCAATAGTCGCAGCCTGTAAACAATGCAGGCGATCGTATCTGATGGACGTATCGCCGCTTGTGCCAATGGAGAAACTCATGATCGGACGGATGCTGCACGCCGAGAATACATCGCTGCTGATTGCTCATCCGGGAGACACATCCCGTTCCCTGCCGTCAGTACTTCGCCACGTTCCGGAGAAGCATCACCTTGCCGTGCTGATCGGTCCCGAGGGAGGATTCACGGATGAAGAAACGGCGATGGCGACAGAGTCCGGAATCATCCCGACGGCCTGGCCTGGGACGATCCTGCGGATCGAAACGGCCGCCGTTGCGTTCGCAGCAGCACTCCTGTCGCGCGCTGCCGTGTCTGGACAGTAGGCTAAAGCCTGCCCGCCTCGTCGCATTCGCAGTTGTACGGCTGAACTGCCGTGCCTGACAGTGACTTCCGGTTCAGTCAGTTTTGACTGTCGGTTATCGCGACAGCCACGATAT
>JANNGQ010000912.1:0-2555 GCA_031403975.1 Planctomycetota bacterium | reverse complement strand
CCATCGCCTTCGCCACTTGATGATCACGGTCCTCAGCGAGCAAACGCACAAGTTCGCGTCGGCGGGAGTGCTTGTCCTTCGCGTCGAGGGTCACACCAGCGAATTCCGGCTCGACGGCTTTCTGCAGACCTTGCAGAGTCTCATAAAACGTCATTCCGGCATCGCCGGAATCGGAAAGTGTCCAGACTCGTTTCTCATTCGAATCGGGCAATTTCAACGGGAGCAGTTGCCGTTCCGCCTGTTTGAAGAACGCGTTCAGTTTCCAGAATTCCTGCTGCTGCCGTTTCTGGGCAAACGGATGATCGTGGCACTGGGTACATTGGGCCTGCTGTCCCAGAAACAATTTCGCCGTGACCGCCGTCGCGGGCGTAGCCTGATCATTCAAGTGCGCCAGCAGAAAATTGGTGGCTCCGTTTTCATCGCTGCGGCCTTCGGCGGCGATCAGTTTTCCGACTGTCTCCATCCACGAGCGGTTGTCGGAAAACTGCTTCTGCAGGAAGCCGAAGAGCGCGTCCTGATCGACACCGCGGGAATTCGAGCGACCGATCAGCAGATTCGTCCACCCCACCGCCAAGTTTTCTGAAGTGCGTTTATCCTTCACGAGGATATCAATCAGTTCCGCTCGTTTACTCCGGGATGCTGAATCCACAAACCCGGAGATTTCATCGATTGACGGTATCCGGCCAGCGAGCGTCAGATAGGCTCGTCGTACCCATTCGTGGTCGTCCGCATCATCCATCGGTAAAACTGAATTCTCAGCCCAGCCCGCCGCGACCAGGCGGTCGATCTCCGCGATAACAGAGCCGTCCGTTACACTTGCAACAAGGGTTTCAGGTGCCACATCATTTTGATCGGGGCTTTGTGACGCGCCATCGTCAGGGACATCACCTTCCGGAGTTGGTATCCCGATGAGTGCAAGCGGAGTCAGCGGATCGGCGGGCGGACCAATCTGGGAGTCAAGGCCGTTGCCAGACCGTGATTTGGCATCGCGCTGATCCGTGCTGAACGGTGATCGTGAATCTGGTAACGATTCGTGATTGCCGGCAATCTGCCGCTTTGAATCATCACCACCCGACCAGACAAATGCGGCGATCACACCCATGACGCAGACGGCGACCGCTGACAGGACTGTGGCGGAGACCCTGCGGGATCTGATGCCCTTTCTGCGGTCAGTAACGCTGACCATCACCGGCCAGTCGGCGGAACATATGGCAGATTCTGAAATCCCTGGAACGCAATGGATGATCTCGCTTCCAGCCACAATCCCGGCATCCCACGCAAGTTGGCCATGCAGCTGCGTGAACTCAAGAAACAGCAACTGCAGTTGTTCATCAGAACGCAACAGCGTCTCCAGGCGATGCAGTTGATCGTCCGTCAGCTGCCGTTCACAACGGAGATTGGAAAGCATCAGCAGTTCTTCATACGCGCTGTTCATGACGCACCTCCTGCCGCCATTTGTCGCCGAATGCACTCCAGCAAAACCCGGCGAACTCTTCCTAGTGACTGATAGACGGAATTGGGAGGACGACGGAGCTGATGAGCCACCTCATCGCCATTTGAGTCCGTCGCATAGCGCCGACGAAGTAATTCCTGGTCGGGCTCCCGCAGCTTCTTGATGCATTCTGAGAGAGCATTACGCTTCTGATCCAGATCGGCTGGCTGCTCTTCCAGATGCCTGGCCAGCAGCTCGACAACGTCGTCGCCCAGCAGCTGCAGCCGATGATGCCGGCTGCGGCGGAAGCGAAAGACCTCCAGCCTCGCGATGGCCCGGCACCATGCAATGAAATTTGTGCCGGATTCAAATTGCGACCACTTGCTGAGAATCACGACATTCGTTTCCTGCAGCACTTCATCAGCGTCGGAAGTCGAATGCACGAAGGGCAGGATGAAGAGATAGAGGGATCGCTGGGACTGTGTGAACAGCCGCACGAAGTCCTCGCCAGGACCGGGAGTCGGAGTCGGGGAGAGATGCAGTCCGGATTGTTCGGTAAGTGTCGACATGGAGATGTCTTCGGGACAATTCAATCCTGGAGAAAAGAGGATTGTGGACGCTTGTGTGATGAACTGCCAACATCACTCGCCACCTGTGACGGCCGCTCAGCCATGCACGACTTGGTCGACGCGCAGATCGCGTGGCGCCTGCCAATCGGGTTCGACGCCGAGGCGTTCGCGGACCAGATCCGCGGCTGGCCGGCCGCTCACGGACCCGCCGCCAAAGCGGCATTCGACTTCCGCTTCCGTGGCTTTGAGCGGCCGTGGCGGGGCGATCGCAACAACCTGCTGGTGAGGAGCTTTCTTGCGGCGGTCCGCACCGAAGACGCGTCAGCGCAATTGGGATTTGTCCTGAAGACCGGCACCAGCGACATGAACGTCGTCGCGCCGCTGTGGCCGTGCCCGATCGTCGCGTACGGCCCCGGCGACAGCGCGCTCGATCACACGCCGAACGAACACCTGCCGCTCGATGAGTACTGGAAGGCCGTGCGTGTGATTGAGCAGGTGCTCCATCACCTCGCAGCGGCCGGCTAGGTCAGCCGCACGATGCCCGGGACGCGGTC
>JANNGQ010000911.1:0-3026 GCA_031403975.1 Planctomycetota bacterium | reverse complement strand
CTGCCGTACGAATGGTATGAAACGCCGAATCTGCACTTCATGTCGATGCGCGACTTCCGTGATCTGATGGACGGAATCGGCCTGCGGATCGTCAAGGAAAGTCCGATCATCAAGGGGCATTCTGTGGATCGGCTGCTGGGTGCCAACCTGCGGGCGGACAGTGCGTTCTACCTGCTGGAGCGGGATCGAGGCGGAATGTCACCCGAACCGGCAGGTCCTGCCTGTGAGCGTACTTAGCGGCCAAAATCAGAGGAATCCGCGGTCTGCGCCGTTCGGATTCGTTGTTCTGCCGGTGCAGAGGACAGAGCTCATATTGACCTTGTAACGGGCTCCCCGATAGGTTTCCCGTGTGATTTTTCAGAGATGTCGCGCGCCAGGAAGGCGCGTCGACTCGGCTGACAGGCTGCCTGCAGCCCGGATTGGTAACATCATGGATGGCCGTTGCGGTTTGCTGTTCATCGTCGTTCTCGCCGCACCACAATGGTGTGCCGCGCAGGATTTCGGCGGTGAAATAAAGCAGCCAGGCGATGCACCGATGCAACCAAAGATGCTGGTCCTCGTCGACGGTACGGTTCTGGAAGGACGCTTCGCTCCTCGTCCGGATGGCTATGATGTGAGCAGTCGCGCCGGCCGAATGTTCATCGCGTCTGAACAAGTTCGTTTTACGGCATATGATCTGTCCGATGCATATAAGCGAATGCAGGAAACGTTTTCGGAACGAACGCCTGAGAATCACATGTTGCTGGCACGGTGGTGTCTGAGCAACAAGCTGACGGCAGAGGCTCGACGCGAAGTACTCGACGCTCTTCGACTTGATCCCAATCGCGGCGATGCCAAACGAACGCTGGCGGCGCTGGTGCGCGAGGACAGCAATCCCTCGAGTGACCCGGGGTCAGGGGCCGGGCTGAAGGAGTTGACATCGTCCCGTCGCTCCGCGACCGGCATTCTGTCGTCCATCGAAACAAGATCGCTCGCCGGACTCTCCAGACCGGTCGCGCAGGATTTCACTCGTCATGTTCAGCCGCTGCTGATGAACAAATGCGCGAACAGCGGCTGTCACGGAGGATCGGAGAATCCGTCGTTTCAGCTGACATCATCGCGGCGAGGTTCCAGCCCGGCGATCGCCGAACGAAACCTCACCGCAGTTCTCCGCCAGGTAGACTTCTCGAAACCCATGTCGAGTCCTTTGCTTGCGGCTGCGGAGGGAACTCATGGAGACCTCACTCAGCCGATTTTTCGAGGTCGTTCAGGCTCACAGCAGATTGAGGTCCTGAGGAACTGGGTCAAGACCGCAGCAAACGACATCGCTCCGGACGTGAACGAAGAAGCGACTGACCTGAAATCCGAGATCCGCGTCACAGACCGTAAAACCGCATTGGCGACAAAGGCGAATCAAGCGGGTGCAGCCACTGAATCCGCATCTCCGCATGGTCGCCTGTTGACGTCGGCCGACACCGATGGTTCGTTCATGGCGGATGCCGACCGAGCCAATGTCCGTGACGCATTTGATCCGTCACGCTTCAACCGGCGATTTCATCGTACCTCAGAAACGACATCCGAACGGAATGCCACCGAGTCCGCTGACACTGCGGGCGATGCTGCGTTCAAGGAGAAACCGTGATGTGCACAAGACCACTCCTCGTCACTCTGGCCATGAGCCTGCTGTTCTGCCCGGGCTGCGCGAAGAATCGCTGGCTGTCCCGTCGCGATTATTCCGAAATGCAGGATCCGTTCATGGAATCCGAGGCTGTGGCCGATGCCGAATCGGAAACCCCGCGAAGGTCCGGAGGCGACAAGGCAGGCAAAGCTCGACTGAGCAATTCTATTGCCCGGTCCGAATCAGATTCTGATGGTCGCGATGCCGCTCCGTTGCTCGGACCGAAACCGATTCAACGCACAGCAGCCTCAAATGACCCGGTGACGCAAACCGGAAGAGTTGCCAATGCGGCCTATCCCCGCGACGCTGAATCTGCAGACGACTCAACGAACAGCGGTTCGGCGGCACAGTCGTATGAAGGCCCGGCTCTGTCGGACTTTCTGCGACGGAGACAGGCGGGAGCAGATTCCGCGGCGACGACAGGAACAAGTGCGGCAGAATCGAACGGGTCTCCACTGGCAAACACCGTGAACGCAGCAACCACGCGGTCGCCACAGAAGTCCGGTACGCCGAGTGCAAGTGCCGAGGTTGAGGGATTCAGTAACTTTCTGAACGAAAAAGGTACCGTGGCCGCGACCTCGACAGCCACTGCGACACAGCAAACCGCAAGTGCCGTTCAGCGGGGAGCCAGCACGATTCATCAGGTTGAACAGGACGCCGGAGACTTTGCTTCCTGGGCTCAGCAGCAGAAGGCAAACTGGTCAGAGGCGGGTGCAGGTGTTTCTGAAGCAGTTTCATCGACACCCGATCGAATCAAGCAGGATGTACAGACTGCAGCGAGACAGATGCGCGGCACGGCTGAAAATGCGGTCCCCGATTTCAATGCCCCCGATTTCTCTCCGGCTTCCGAAGAGCAGGCCCGGCCGCTCATGAAGAAGTTCGACAACACGGTCGCAGCTCCCGATTTCAACCTGGAAATCGTTAACCCGATCAGCAAGGTTCCTGCCGCAAACAAGGAGGTCAACCCTTTCGAAGTCTCTTTCAATCCGTCTATTGATACGGATGCCGATTCAAATGGTCCGCTGATTGATTCCGCTCCGCCGAAATCCTCCGCGGGTACGAGCAACAAACCCAAGCCGAAGCTCGATGACTCGTTTCTGAAGGACAGCGGATGGAAACCGTTGCATCTGACGCGACCGTAGCGCCGGGCAAACCAATGCGGAATGGCGACTGAAGAACGGGAGAGACGAACTGTGAGCGAGGGAGATTGAGAGAGAGAATTCACAGCTCGGAACGGTCGTCAGTGAATCAATCAGATCTGTCGCTTGTCTCCCTTCTTTTTCCGCTTGATTTTCGATTCTTCCTTGTCGTCATCGTCCTTGTCCGCGGATCGATTCTGGCCCTTCAATTGCTGTTCGAGACGTTCGGC
>JANNGQ010000910.1:0-11619 GCA_031403975.1 Planctomycetota bacterium | reverse complement strand
CCTGAATCTGGTGCTCAAGTGGGCGCTGGTGTTCGCTACAAGTCGGCACATGATTATGACAGGCGTGCATCCCTACGAACGGATGTTGGACTTGCCCGTACCACGCGGCTGGGTTCCCATCATGCTGCTGCTGATCGGGGCCGTCAGCATGCCGATCTGGATCAGCTTTCATTCCGGCGTGCTGGGCAATTTGACTTCGTGGACCACGGGAACTCTCGGTCAGTTTCACGGAGCGATCGACTATTTCTGGGCGCTGGGCATCCTGTCCGCCACTCTGATCCTGTCGGCCGCGGGCGGTTATACGGTCCTGGAGCGAATCCAGACGGTCGTTGTGTTCGCGATGGTGTTCTGTGCCGGCCTGACACTGATCCTGTACAACCCGGACTGGGTGCAATTGCTGCTGGGGATGGTGCCGCAGCAGTTGACGTACCCGGACTGGGTCCCCCAGAAGTATCCGGACATCGCCAAACATTCGGTGTGGGTCGAGACGACTCGTTATGTCGGTGTGATCGGCGGCGCGGGGTTCGACTACCTGGCCTACACGGGCTGGCTGCGAGAAAAACAATGGGGCATCCTTCCTGGTCGGGCCACACCCGAGCAGTTGGCCGCGATCGAGGCAGACCCACATCACGAAGTGCGAAAATGGATCAACGCACCGCTGGTCGATTGCGTGATCAGCTTTGCTATGGTGGCCGCGTTCAGCATGGTGTTTGTCGCCTCAGGTGCCATGTTCCTGGGGCCTCGGGAACTTGTTCCCGATGAGGAAAACATGTTGAATCTGCAGGCTCAATTTGTCACGCAGATTCACCCCTGGCTGATGCCGCTGTATTTGATCGGCGCATTCCTGACAATGCTGGGAACGCTGTACGGAACGATTGAAATTGCCTGCAGCATTGCCGATGAGATTGCACGATCATTCGACCAGGACTGGAATAAGCGCAAGGCCAGGCGTCTGAAACTCGGCGTGCTGTGCTGGTGTGCTCCGATTGCGCTCAGCATCATCGCCTTCCTCGCGGTGCGGCAGCTGAGCCCTCAGATGACAACAGAGGCCGCATCGACGGTTGCCGCATCGACTGGACAGGCATCCGTCTCCGGAACCAAAGATGCCGGCACGGCTTCGACAGAATCAGCACTGCTTCCTAAGCCGCGACTGCTGCTGGCGATTCTGACTCCCGTGAATCTGTTCACCGGAGTGCTGTCGTGTGGTCTGGTCTGCATGCTGGTGCTGTGGATGGATCGCCGCTGGTTGCCGCCCGGTCTCCAACCGCCGCTTTGGCTCGGCAGTCTGAATGCGATCTCCGCATTGGTCTTTCTGGGACTGGGCCTGAAGGGATACTGGGACAACGAAAACCGCATCATCGCCGTGAGCGGAATCCTGGGAATGCTGGTCATCTCCATGTTGATTGCCACGGCGAAAGCTTCACAACAGAATCGCACACAAAACTAGTGGTCGGACAACTTTTGATTGCCGGGTAGCCACATTCGCCAGAACGTGGGAATCCCACACTCTGGCGAGCGTGGCTACGTTGCAAAACATGATTGTTGGACGACTAGTTCGACTGTTTCACATTCGACTCCAACGGCCTCGGGGACTGTCGGATGAGTCGCGATTGCTTGTGGGGCAGGCTTCCAGCCTGCCTGAATTTGAAAAAACGCATGTGTTTTTGAATCGACAAGGCAGGACCGTCAGCCGGTGGCGTGAGTCACCGGAATCCAGAGAATACCGCGATTCAGGCCTGAAGGGCTGAAACAAGCGCCAGTGTGCCGGCCCTTCAGGACTTTGGTTTTTGATCTTCGTCTACTGGTCGCGTACGCCACCGGCATCGGATATGTCGGCCCTCCGGGCCTGAAATGCGCAACTTCAAAACTGACGCTTCGGGTTGGTATTCATTAGAGTGTTTGCCAGGACGGAGTATCTCTTCACGGCCCGCAGGGCCAGGCAGACTCAAAGGAGCCACAACGTGTCCGACGGCGTTTCGCAGATCGACTATGGCATGTTCATCATGCCGTTTCACCCGCCGAGCAAGCCACTGGCTCAAGGGTACGACGAAGACCTGGAACTCGTGGTGCTGGCCGAAGAACTCGGATTCAAGGAATTCTGGATCGGTGAGCATCACACGATGAAGTACGAGACGATCGTGATGCCCGAAATCTTCATCGCGCGGGCGCTCGGTGAAACGAGCCACATCCGACTCGGACCGGCTCCCGTCTGTCTGAATCAGCATCATCCGGCACACGTCGCCAGCCGGCTGGCGTTTCTGGATCACCTCGCCAAAGGACGCCTCAATCTATGCTTCGGCAACGGCAGCGTGACGGCCGATCAGGAACTTTACGGAGTCGATCCGAAAGAAGGCGGTGCGATGGCTCTGGAAGCGATCGACGTGATCCTCAAGCTGTGGTCGACCGATCCGCCTTACGAACACAACGGACGATTCTGGCAATTCAAATTGCGAGACAGCGTCGATCCGGAATGCCTGATCGGCTTCATTCATCGTCCCTATCAGCAGCCGCATCCGCCGATCTCCATGCCGGGCATGAGCCGCGATTCGTACAGCATGAAGTTTGCGGGACAGCGAGGATATCAGCCGTTCGCGCATTGCCTCGTAGCTGGCAACGTCGTGGCGGATATGTGGCAAACCTATGCGAAAGCGGCGCAGGACGCCGGTCGAATCCCGCAGCCGTCGGACTTCAAAGTCACGCGGTCCATCTTTCTGGCCGACACAACCCAAGAAGCGGTCGCCAGAGCACGCTCGAATTCCCTTGGCCAGAACTACGAGTACATCGGCGGACTGTTTGACAAGGGACTCGGTCGGCGCATTTACAAACGCGATCTCGACATGCCCAACTCGGAGTGCAACCTCGATTTCCTGATGAACGAGCAGATCATCGCGGGGGACGTGGACGAAGTTCTGCGTCGGCTACTGCAACTGATCGAAGAGACCGGCACTTTCGGGACGCTCGTCCTGATGAGTTACGACTGGGATGATAAAGCGAGCTGGGTCCGCAGCATGGAATTGTTCGCCAGGGAACTGATGCCGGCGCTCAACAAGGCCGTCTGTCAGTAACAGTTTCAAACATCGACTCTGAAATGGACATCATGATCAGCACACACATTCACAAAATGCGGGACAAGCTGAGGGCCGGCGAGATCGTGCTCGGCGCCGGGATTACGATGACCGATCCCACCGTTACCGAAGCAATTGCCGACAGTGTCGACTTCGTCTGGATCGACCTCGAACACAACGCAATGACAACCGAGTCGATGCTGCGTCATCTGATCGCTGCTCGTGCCGGCGGCGTGGCTTCCCTTGTTCGCATTCCAAACAACGATGTGGCCTGGATCAAGCGGGTCCTGGATTCCGGTGCGGAGGGGATCATTCTGCCGCGATCGTATTCCGCGAAGGAAGTGGCCGACTTCGTTTCCGCCTGCCGTTATCCGCCGCTGGGCACACGCGGCTTTGGACCGCGACGCCCGATGAAATACGGCCGGATGGAGCAGCAGGCGTATCTGACCCAGGCGAATCGTGACGTTTTTGTCACGGCTCAGGTTGAAACCGTCGAACTGCTGGCCGAAATCGACGAGGTGCTTAAAATCGAAGGGCTCGACTCGCTGGTGATGGGGCCGCAAGACCTGTCGGGTTCAATGGGACGCCTCGGTCAGACCACGCACCCGGAAGTCCTGGATGCGATCCGTATGATCGCGAAGAAGGCCAGGGCTGCCGGCAAGTTTCTGGGCTCAGGCCTTGGAGCAGATCCAAAGTTCGCAAAGATTCTGATCGAATGCGGAGTCCAATGGTTGCAGGCAGGAAATGACTTCGAGTACATGATCAAAGGCTGTGAGAAATCATTCCGCGAGATTCGCAACGGCATTTAAGGTCGCTGCTTCCGGCTTTGCTGTTCCCTTCACTGCGATCCCGGATCCGGGCTTCATGAAAATCACGCGGCTTGAAACGTTTCTCACGCATGCCGGTCTGCGAAACTATTTGTTTCTGCGGCTGACCACAGACACAGGACTGACGGGCGTTGGTGAAGCATCACTGGAATGGCAGGAACGAGCCGTTGAATGCCTCCTGCAGGATTGGGTCGAAGCACGAATCCTGGGCGTGGATCCGTTCGATGTGGAGAGCGTCATCGGTGGCCTCATTCGCGACCAGTACCAGGGCGGCCCCACGATTCTGACAGCGATCAGCGGTGTCGAAATCGCGCTGTGGGACTTGATCGGCAAGGCCTGCGGCCAACCGGTCTACAAACTGTTGGGGGGCCGTGCACGAGAACGATTGCCAGCCTATGCCAACGGCTGGTACGGCGGAGCAAGCACGCCGGACGACTACGCCGAAAAGGCCCGAATGGTGATTGCCAGAGGATACTCGGCGATGAAGTTCGATCCGTTCGGCACGGCCTGGAAGGAGATGTCCGAGGACGCGATGCAGGCCGCGGAAGCCACCGTCGCGAAAGTGCGCGAAGCCGTCGGTGACAAAGTGGACTTGATGATCGAAGTGCACGGCCGGTTGTCGGTGGAATGCGCGATCGAGATGGGTCGGCGATTAATCCCCTACCGACCAGCTTGGTACGAGGAACCCGTCACGCCCTGGAGCGTTGATCTGCTACAGGAGGTCAAGAAACGACTGCCGTTTCCAATCGCGGCTGGCGAGCGGCTGTATCTGTTGGAAGAATTCTCCCGACTGGCCGCACTGCGAGCCTGCGACATTGTGCAACTGGACCTCGCGCACTGCGGTGGCTTGTCGGTCGGAAAGAAGATCGCGGCTCTGATGCAACCGCAGGATCTGCGGCTGGCTCCGCATTGCTCCATCGGACCGGTGGCCCTGTGTGCGGCGATCCACTTCGGCTGGTCAACGCCACACGTTCTGGTCCAGGAGAACTTCGGTGACTTCGATGCCCCGTGGCGACACGACTTTGTTTGCGGCTGGAATCCCTGCGGGAACGGCGAATACCAGCTCCCTTCCCGGCCCGGGCTTGGCATCGAATTGAACGAAGCGGCGATTGCTGCCCACCCACCACAACGCAATCCGTTTCCGTCACTCTGGGACGACCGCTGGCTGAAGGAATTCACTTCGGGTTAGTGAGTGTAGAATTTTGAATTGCTGGGCCTCCACAGCGCGCCGGATTCCTGCACTGTCCGCCTGTATCATGCCTCGTTGAACTGAGCCACGGTTGACCTTCCCGTCAAATGCCCCGGTGATTCACAATCTGATAATGTCTCTATCAAAATGAGAAAATGTTCACTCGATCGGCCTCCATTCTCGCGACGTTCCGACACGCTGCGGAAGAATGTGCCGATCGACCAGATCCTTTAAACTACGGTAATCACGGTCGATTTCGCTCAAATAGTATTCATATGAACACTCATAGGTGCGATCTTGTGCAAGCGTTTCGGCATGATATGTGCCCTTTGGAACTCGTCCTGTCTGGCTTGAGACGCATACGTTCGTTACATCGAGCAGTTCGGTTCAGGGCGCTTGTTGTTTTTCTATGAGCCGATACAGATTCGGAATCAGCGGGCTCGTTTGTTGAGTTCGCTGACGTGGGTTGTTTGATTAATCCATGAATCATTGGCAGAGTTTGCGGAATTGGAGTGTTTTCAGATGACGGTCAAAACGTTGGGACAGTTGTTTGGAGTCGGTATTCTGTCGATCATTTTGGCCGAGCCTGCGAGTGCCGGCTATCAGTACGGGTTTTCCAGAATCTCGAGTAATTCACCGATAGATGTTGCTTCGCAGTTTCTGGTTGAGGTGGATAACACTGGCGTTGCGGCAAACCAAGTATGGTTCAAGTTCACCAACAATGTGGGAATTGCCTCGTCGATCACGGATGTCTACTTTGATGATGGGACGTTACTGTCAATGGTCGGCAGTTTGATGACGTCAAGTGCTGGGGTCATCTACGATTCAGCAGCAAAACCGGATAATCTGCCCGGCGGAACTGTGATCAACTTTGAGACTACAGGCGGTTTTTCAGCGGACTCCAATGCGCCGCGTCTCGCCAACGGTGTGAATACAAACACGGAGTGGTTGAAAATTGTGTTTAACTTGCAGACGGGACTGACTCTGACCGACACGATTGCGGCGCTTCAATGGGGCTTGGATAACCCTGGCAGCACGGCAAGTGGGCTTCGAATCGGTCTCCACGTTCAGGGTATTGACAACGATGATAGCGACAGTTTTGTGAACGGTGGCCTCGTTTTCGGCGAGAACAATGCGGTTCCTGAGCCAGCATCGGTTTTGGTGTGGATGTCGTTGGGGGCAGCCTGCATCGTATGTCGGCGAATTCGCAGCAGTGCGGTCTGACTCGACAGCAGTCCTGGTCAAGATTTCAGCACCCCACCGGACCAATTGTCCGTGGGGTGTTTTTTTTGAACTCCTGTCAGATTCCAATGGCATGGGAAAACCAAGGGCCGTGCGTCTGAACGCCACGACGTATCCGACGGAACCCGTTGAACGTGAAGAGTTGGCTCGCGTCGACGCGGTTTTGACAGAGATTGAGGGGCAGCGAGCGGACGAGATTCTTGCTGTCGCGGAGGACTGTGATGCTCTGCTCGTCGTGTCATCAGCGATCCCGCGGCAGGTCATTGAACGGCTGCGAAACTGCCGCGTGATCTCGCGTCTGGGGGCCGGAACGGACAAGATCGACGTTGCCGCCGCTACGGAGCATGGCATCCTGGTCACGAACGTGCCGGATTTCTGCCTGAATGAGCAGGCCGAACATACGATGGCAATGCTGCTGGCATTCCATCGCCGACTGCCATACATGATGGCAGCCATGCGATCGGGAAACTGGACTGCTCGCAGTCATCCCGGCGTGCATCGGCTGGCCGGACGGACGCTGGGGCTGATCGGGTTCGGAGCCAGCGCTCGGGCCGTCGCGGTTCGAGCGGCCGCATTTGAACTTCGGCTGCTGGCCTGGGTCAGGAATCCCGACAAGGACTCAGATATCGCCGCTCAGTTCGGTGTGAGGCTGGCCCCGCTCGATGTGGTGCTTGCGAATGCTGATTACGTGTCGCTGCATCTCCCTTTGACGGCGGAAACACGCGGCATCATCAATGCGTCTCGACTGAAATTGTTCAAGCCGGGAACAGTGTTGATCAACACTGCTCGCGGGGCTTTGGTCGACGAAGCCGCACTGATCGAAGCCCTGCAGTCGCGCCGTATCGGTGGCGCGGCGCTGGATGTGTTCGACGGCATCAATGTGTTTGCAGTACCGGGGCCGCCGACAGCACATCCGTTTTTCGAACTCGACAATGTCCTGCTGACTCCACATTGCGCCGGAAGTTCCGTGGAATCGTCAATTGACTCCAAGACTCGGGGCGCACTCAACGCAGCACTGGTTCTGTCAGGTCAGCGCCCGCAACACATCGTCAATCCGGAAGTGCTGGATGTGACCGGCAATCGCCACATGCAGAGCAATGGCGTGCCAGTGCCCATTCGCCGCCAGAAGCCTGGCGAAACCTTCCCGAACGGCGCAACTTGAATGAAAGTCCGCACGACAAACATTTCAGATTGTCGCAGGAATGCGAAGAAACGCGGTTTTTGCCATCGGAAAACGGGCTTGACCTGTTCTGCCGGTTTCTTCTAAGTTCCCGATCACTCGAACTGCAGTTCCTGCAGATCAAATCTCCTCTCGTTCTCTCCCCTCTCGAATTCGTTGATTTCTCCTCCGATTGCTCTGAGGCCGGATCTGGATCCGATTGCTCAGGCTGAGTTCTTCGAAATCACGTATTCATCACCCCGCCCTGATGCCGAATTCTCGGTGACTCCCCGGAGGATCTCAGATGTCTCGATTTGCAAGCGTGTGCGCTGGTCTGCTGATGGTCAGTTCTTTGAGTGGCTGTTGTCTGCTGGGTCACGGCTGCGGCGGTGGCGGTTACGCTCCGTATGGCGGCGGTGGTGGCTACAATGGTGGCGGATGCTCGCCCTGCCAGACCGGAGCCTATGGAGCAGCTGCTCCCGGCTATCCATCGGCTGGTCTCTATAACCCTGCGATTCCGCAGACCGCTGTGCTGCCGGTGCAGATCTCAGGCTATGCACCGCAGACGGGCTACCCGCAGGCCGGTTATCCACAGCAAATGGTCATGACCGACACGCTGTCCACCTACTGATTCTTCCCTGCTGATTCAGCCAGTTCACGCGCTGCCACATATCTCAACCCGGCTGCGCAGTTATGCTGAATCCACACGGATGGAAGCACTGGACGAAGTCCCTCCCGCTTCGTCCCTCAACCCCGGTGCCGGTCGGTCTGCCCCAATTCAGGCCGCCCGGCATTTTCATGCGCTGTGCTGCCTCACTCGCCTCGCTCCTGGCCCAGCAGTTCGTAGTACTTCTGTACGAGCGCATCAAACTCTTCCGGTACCGGTTCACGGTCGATCGGCACCATAGCGCGGTCAGACTCAAGTTTTGAGAGTTCCTGGTTGATCTGCTGCTGAAGCGACTGCATCTCACCGAGCAGTTGTGACTTCACAAGATCCCACTGAGGCAGCTCACCGTGTCGTTTGAATTCCGCTCGCATCATGCGAGCCCGGTCGCGGACCTGTGCGACCCGGTTGCGGAGATCCGGATCTTCCAGCATCTCTTCGATATCGCGCAACTGGTCGGACCATTCTCCGAAATCATCACCGGTGAGCGGGCGAGCGCCACTTTCATCAGCCCCTCCCCGACCGTTGAGTTCCCGCCCGCCGTTGCGGAGTGAGCTCGACTGCGGCTGTCCATCGGATCCTGCCTGACCACGACCCTGCTGAGGCTGACCTTGCGGGTCGCCTCGCTGCTCGCGTTGTCCCGGCTGCTGACCTTGCTGAGATTCACGAGCCTGAGGGTCTCCGCTTTGCGGTTGTGATCCACCTCCGCCCTGACCCTGTGACTGACCTTGCTGCTGTCCGTCCTGACCTTGCTTGCCCTCCTGGCCTTCCTGTCCCGGCGGACTGTTTTGTCCCGGACTTGGCGACTGTTCACCAGCCTGAGGTTCACCGGGCTGACTGCCCTGCCCTGGCTGTTCTCCCTGCTGGCCAGGCTGACGCTCCTGTGATGGTTCACCGTTTCCAGCGGGTTGTTGTTCCTGACCGCTCTTCGCCTGTTCTCCGCGCTGGCCCGGTCGTCGGCTTCCCTGCGGCTGGCCGTCGCCACGAGGCTCTTCACTCGACGCATCCTGCTCTCCGCGCTGGCCGGGGCGACGTCCGCTGTATGGAGACTCGCCGGGTTGAGGCTGCTCATCGGGTTGACCGGGACGACGTTCGTCGCTTGCATCTGAGCCTGTTGCGTTTTTCACTTCGCCTGCGAGCTGCTGTGTCGCTTTTTCCAGTTGTTCCTGAGCCCGCCGGAGCGATTCGGCTTCGCTTCCGAGCACAGAATCCGCTGCTTGTTCAATGCCATCCCGCAACTGATCGATGCCCTTGCGAGCCACCTGTTCGGCCTGCTGTGACTGCGACCACATTCCGCGGCTGACGAGCAGTTCCGTGGCTTCCAGAGCTTCCTCCGGCTTCGCTTCGCGCATGTCCCGGAGCGTGTCGTAAAGCTTGTTCGAAAGCAAAGGTTCGGTCTGTTCCGACTGCTCGATCATCTGCTTCGTCTGTTCGACCACGCGGTTCAGCCGGTCCCGCTGTTCGCCGGCATCCTTCTGAAGCTGCTCAGGATTGCGATCCGCCCGAAGCGAAGGCTGCTGCCGAGCCGGTAAACCGTCTGGACTGTCGCCCGTTAAGTTCTGTGCCAGCTGTTCCTGGCGATCGCTGAGTTCTCGTGCCTGATCACGCAGGTCTCGGACGGCTTCATCGAACTTTGTCGATGTCTGATTGCGGAAGTCTTCTTTGAGTTCTTCAAACTTCCGTTCCGCACGAGTTCCTTCGGCGATCGCTTCGGACAGCCGGCCTTCATCCATCGCACGCGAAGCCCGCTGAACATTGGAACGCGCTTCTTCCATCTGTTTCTGCATCTGAGCCGACTGCGGGTTCTGTTGGTCAGCCGCCTGATCCATTCGCTCTCTGAGTTCGTCAACATCCCGAAGCATTTCCCGCTGTTCATCCCGCAGGCGTTTCAATTCGCGTTCGATTTCATCACGCTCCTGGTCACTTGTCGCGGCTCGCAGCTCCGACTCCAGCTGCTTCAGCCGTTCATTGACCATCTGCTGCCTTCGAGCGAGCTCCTTCAGGCGGTTCAGTACCTGCACCTGTTCGCGCTGCTGAGTCGTCTGTTCCTGAGCCTGCTGAGCCTGTTGTTCAGACTCATAACGATTTCGGCTGTTGTCGAGTTCCAGCTGCTGCAGCTGCTGCTGCGATGCGCTGTTTTCACCGCCGCCCCCGCCGCCTCCGCCGCCCTGCTGTTGCTGCTGGCGAACCTGAAACTCGGCCGCGCGCATCCGCAGCAGTGTCTTTACAATGGATTGTTCCAGCGGCATCGCGTCACGCAGTTTTGCTCCTTCCGTGCCTTTGTTCACGGCATCGAGCTTGTCTCCCGCCTCGCTCATCTGCGCTTCGGCAACCGTGGCCAGCGCCGCCGTTTTTGCGTCATCGCCAAGTTGTTCGAGCGACTGCTTCAACTGCTCAATGGCCTGTCCCTGAGACTCTGCAATGACACCGACATCCGCTGTGAACGTACCATCGCTGCGTTTGCTGGCTTCAGCCCGGATTGTGTTCCACGTCGCTGAAATAATCTCCTTCTGAAGCTGAAGGACTCCGTCAACGGCGCTGCCCTGCTGTTGGCCTTGCTGCTGCTGCTGTTGTTGCTGTTGTTGCTGACCCGCCTGTTCCGCCTCGCGAAAGATTTCTTCAAAACGGCGCACTTCGGCGAACATGATGTCACTGTAACTGCGCCGCAAAGTCCCGTCGGCCGCGGTATCGCTGGCCCAGAAGGAATAGGTGACCAGGTCATCCGGCACAGCGTTGAGAGACTCGAGTTCGATGCGGTGTGAGATCACAGTACTCAACAGTGGTCCGCCTTGCTCCTGCGATTCGGATGGCTGAACACTCGCGACGGGCCCGTTGACCGCCGGCTCTTCATCCTTCAACACAATGTCCCGCATTTCACCGCCCGAAACCGAATACTCCACACCGAAGTTCACGATTCCAAAATCATCGCTGGCCTGAGCTTCAACGAGAAACTCCTGGAGCGGCGACACGTTTGTGTCACGACCGGGGAAGGATGCTTTCACCTTCGCCGGTTCGTTGCGAGTCACTTTGACGGAGATCTGTTCCTCGTCGTTCGGAGTCCGTCCGTCGGCATCCTGAAGCTTCACAGTCCATGCGCTGCTCTCGCTCATGACGATTGATACCTGCACGATCGCCGGATCCTCGATTGTCGGAGTGAGCAAAATCGCCGGACCGTCCTTGGGATGCAGTTCCGCCATCGCGACGGGTTTGTTCAGCCGCAGTTTCAGCAGAACCGTTGAACCCTCGGTGACGGTCAGCCGCATGATATCTTCAATTGTTTCCTGCGGACGTCCGGACCAGCCCGGCGGCACGAGGTCCACGACCACCTGCCCGGCGCCGAGGCGGGCGACGTCGACCGGAAGCGGCTCGGGCTCGCCCGAGGTGGACACGACGACGCCCATGCCCAGAGGCGTGGCGTTCACGATGAGATCGGCGGTCTGGACGTCGTCGGGCGTGCCGATCCTGGCCCGGGG